>JAGDAW010000049.1 GCA_017959345.1 Lachnospiraceae bacterium
AAGCAGGCGTCCCGCCAGGTCCGGACCCTTTCCGACGAAGTGCGGACAGGCGTCCTGAACCTGTTCGCGGAACAGCTGCTGTCGCGGAAGGCGGAGATCCTGGAAGCGAACGCGGAAGACCTCCGCGCGGCGGAAGAGAACGGCATGAGCCAGGCGTTCCTGGACCGGCTGCGGCTGACGTCCGCCCGGATCGACGGCATCGCCCAGGGCGTCCGGGAGATCGCGGCCATGGAGGACCCCCTGCACCGGGTGCTGGAGGAACGGACCCTGTCCTGCGGGGTGTACCTGAAGAAGCTGACGGTGCCCATGGGCGTCATCGGCATCATCTTCGAGTCGCGGCCCAATGTGTCCGCGGACTGCGCGGCGCTCTGCTTCAAAGCCGGGAGCGCGTGCGTCCTGAAGGGCGGCCGGGATTCCCTGCGGTCCTGCCGGGCCCTGATGGCGGCCATGCACGCGGCGCTCGCGGCGTACGGCGTGGACGAATCCGCGGTGGTGCTCCTGGAGAACCCGGACCGGGAAGAGACGAACGCGCTGATGGCGGACCGCCGGTCGGTGGACCTCCTGATCCCCAGGGGGTCGTCGCGGCTGATCCAGGCCGTGGTGCAGCACGCGAAAGTGCCCGTCATCGAGACCGGCGCCGGCGTCTGCCACACCTTTGTCGACGCGTCGGCGGACTTCGCCATGGCCGAAAACATTGTCCTGAACGCGAAATGCCAGCGCCCCTCCGTGTGCAACGCCATGGAGACGCTGCTCGTCCATGAGGCGGTCGCGGAGGCGTTCCTGCCGAAGATGGCGGAAGCGCTGGCGGAGAGAGGCGTCCGGATCCACGGGGACGAGGCGTCGCGGCGGATCCTGCCCGGCATCCTGCCCGCGGACGAGGAATCGTTCCATACGGAGTACAACGACCTGGAGATGAACCTCCGGATCGTCCGGGATACGGATGAAGCCATCCGGCACATCGAGACGTACGGCACCCACCACAGCGACTGCATCGTGTCGGAGACGCCGGAACACGTGGCGAAGTTCATGAACGGCGTGGACAGCGCCTGCGTCTACCACAACGCGTCTACCCGCTTTACGGACGGCGGCGTGTTCGGGATGGGCGCGGAGATCGGCATCAGCACCCAGAAGCTTCACGCGAGAGGGCCCATGGGCCTTGCGGAGCTGACCACGTACTGCTGGCAGGTCGAAGGGCACGGGGAAGTGCGTTCCTGAGGAAAATGAAAGGATGGTGATTGATATGAGCGGCAGCAGAATCTATAAACTTGGATTTGTCGGGTGCGGCCATATGGGCCTTGCCATTGCCCGCGGGGCGAAGAATTCCGGCTTCCTGACGCCGGAGCAGATCTGTGTGGCGGACCTGAACCCGAAGGTGCTGGACACCTGCCGGGCGGAGGGCTTCGCGGTCATGGAGAGCAGCGTGTCCGCCGCGGAACATTCGGAGATCACATTGCTCGCGGTGACGCCGCAGGTGTGCGACGCGGCGCTTTTTGAGATCGGCGTCGCGCGGGTCAGCTGCCTGCTGTCCATCGTGACGGGCGTCTCCATCGCCTACCTGCAGGACGCGCTCGGGGACGTCCCGGTCATCCGGGCCATGCCGAACACCCCGCTCCAGATCGGGTACGGCTCCACGGCGATCACCGCTTCCGAAAACTGCCCGGAAGACGCGCTGGCGTTCGTGAAGGCGCTGTTTTCCACCATGGGCGTCGTGCGCGAAGTGCCGGAGGCCTGGATGAACGCCATGGTCTGCGTCCACGGGAGCATCCCGGCGTACGTGTACTACTTCACGCAGTGCATCCTGGAGGACCTGAAGGCGCGCGGGATCGACGAAGCCGCGGCGCGCGACCTGCTGGTGCAGTGCGTGGTCGGGTCCGGCCGGCTGATGCAGGAGAACCCGGGGAAACCCCTGCAGGCGTTCATCGACGAAGTCTGCTCGAAGGGCGGCACCACAATCCAGGCGATCGGGGAACTCCGCGACCGGGACCTCCCGGGCATCGTGCGGGACGCGAACGAAAAATGCATCCGCAGGGCGGAAGAACTCGGCAGATAACCGTTCCCGAAAAATATTTTTTATTTTTTGTTGCATTTTCGGGAAATGCGTGTTACACTCTTGGCGATTAACGAAGGAAGGAGGGTTTTCCTATGGCATATGTTATTACGGATTCCTGCATTATGTGCGGCTCCTGCGCCGCAGGATGCCCCGTCGAAGCGATTTCCGAAGGTGATGGTCAGTTCGTAATTGACCAGGACGCATGCATCCAGTGCGGCACCTGTGAGGGGAATTGTCCTGTCGGCGCTATTGTGGAGGAATAAGAATCAACGAACCGGCGCATACAGCGATGTATACGCCGGTCTTTTATTTGCGCCGCGCCGGGAAGGCAGGCGCCAGAAAGGCTGGATATGAAGTATATTGTTCTTTACAACCCCTTATCGAACAAGGAGCGCGGCCTGGACTGTGCGAAGAACGTGGAGAAGCACATCCCCGGCGCCGCGTTTGAGTACGCCGACATCACGAAGGTGAAGGATTTCTATGCCTTCCAGAAAGACGTACCCGCGGATACGCAGATCCTCTTCACGGGCGGGGACGGCACGCTGAACCATGTGTTCAACGACCTTTTCGGGAAGGAACTGGACCGGGAGATCTATTACTATCCCGCCGGTACGGGAAATGATTTCGTGAACGACCTGGGCAAGACGCAGGACTGCGCGCCGTTCCCCGTCAACGAATACCTTGCCGGCCTCCCGGAAGTGACGGTCAACGGCAGGACCTGCCGGTTCCTGAACGCCGTCGGGTACGGCCTGGACGGGTACTGCTGCGAGGAGAGCGACCGCCTGAAGGCGCTGGGGAAGGAGAAGGCCTACAGCACCATCGCGATCGAAGGGCTGCTCGGGAAATACAAACCCACGAACGCGAAGGTCACCGTGGACGGCGTGACGAAAACGTATAAGAAGGTCTGGATGGCCCCGGCCATGTTCGGGCGCTATTTCGGCGGCGGCATCTGCATGAGCCCCAGCCAGGACCGGAAGAACCCCGGCCACCTGCTGACGTCCGTCGTGGTGCATGACATCTCCCGGATCCCGGCGCTGCTGCGTTTCCCTGCCATCTCCGCCGGCAAGGGGGAGTCCTTCACGAAGTTCATGGATTACCGGGTCGGACGGGAGATCGAGGTGGAATTCGACAGTCCTGTCGCCCTTCAGATTGACGGTGAGACGGTCCTTGGCGTCACCGGGTATTCCGCCCGGGCCTGCGAGGCATGATTTTTCCGTAAAGAACCCATTGTTTTGGCCCTTCCTGTTGACACGCCCGCGCTTTTTTGTTATAGTTTATACGACAGCTATAGAGAATGCGGGCCGTGCGGGGAGGGCCTTTCCATATGCGTCTCCCCGGTACACGGCGCGTCCGGCTGTCCGGGCGGCAGGCGGCGTATCCGCCGGGACCGCCGCGGGACGGCAGTCACATTTTCAATATCGGGAGGGAGAAATTCAAGATGAATAAGAAAGAACTGATCGCGATCATCGCCGAGAAGGCGAAGCTGACGAAGAAGGATACGGAGAAGGTCCTTGACGCCATGGAGGAAGTCATCGCCGAGACGCTGAAGAACCACGGGAAAGTCCAGATGGTCGGCTTCGGCACGTTCGAGGTTGCGGAGCGGGATACGCGGGACGGCAGGAATCCCAGGACCGGTGAGAAGATCACCATCAAGCCCACGAAGATTCCGCGGTTCAAACCCGGCCAGGGCCTTAAGGCGGCGGTGAACGGATAAGACAGGATGCGGCTGGATAAGTTTTTAAAGGTTTCCCGGCTGATCAAACGGCGCACCGTGGCGAATGAAGCCTGTGACGCGGGCCGCGTCTCGGTGAACGGGAAGCCCGCGAAGGCCTCACAGGAAGTGAAGGTCGGGGACCTCCTGGAGATCGCGCTCGGCAACCGTACGGTCCGCGCGGAGATCACGGACATCCAGGAGACCACGAAGAAGGAAGACGCGAAAGAACTCGTAAGATACCTGCAGGCGGGGGAACCGGCCGCGCAGGATTAAGGAGACCCGAATGAAACGGACGCCGGATTCCATGCATGAACCGTATATGAAGACCTGGACCATACGCCTGGTCGTCCTGGTTACCCTGATCGTCCTCGTCGTGTTTTCCGTGGGCATCATCCGGAATTACCGGGAGCAGCGGGACCTGGACGCGCACATCCGGGAACTGCAGGAGAGCATCGCGGAGGCTTCGGAGGCGCGTGCGTCGCTGGAAGCGCAGAAGGACAGGGAACTGACGGATGAAGACATGATCCGGATCGCGAGGGAGCGGTTCGGACTGGTGTTCCCGAACGAGATTATTTTCATGCCGGAGGAGTGATCCGGACCCGGCATCCGGAAATATGCGACAGGTGTCCCGGCCGTAAGCCGGGACCCTCTTTATTTGGAGGACGGAACATGCTGGACAGGATCCGGAAATGGATTCGCGATACAGGCCTGTTTGCCCCGGGAGACCGTGTGCTCGCGGGGGTTTCCGGCGGCGCGGATTCCGTGGCGCTGCTCCTGGTCCTGCAGGCGCTCGCCGGGGAACTGGGGCTTTCGGAAGTCGCGGCCGTCCATGTGCACCATGGGATCCGCGGCGGCGAAGCGGACCGGGACGCTACCTTTGTGCGGTCGTTCTGCCGGGAACGGGGCGTCCGGTGCTTCCTGAAAGAGGTTGATGTGCCGGCTTATGCCGCGGAAGCCCGTCTCTCCCTCGAGGAGGCCGCGAGAATCCTGCGTTACAGGGCTTTTGACGAGGCGCGGCAGGAATGGATGGCCGAGCACCCGGGACCCGTAAAAACGGCCCTTGCGCATCACAGGGACGACCAGGCGGAGACCATCCTGTTCCGGCTGGTCCGCGGCAGCGGCCTGAAAGGGCTCTCCGGGATGGCGCCCGTCCGGGACGGGGTCTATGTGCGCCCGCTGCTCCCGGTCGGCCGCGCGGAGATCGAGGCGTTCCTCCGGGACGCCGGCGTCCCGTGGGTCACCGACAGCACGAACGCGTGCGCGGACGCGTCCCGGAACCGCATCCGGCTGGAAGTGATGCCCGCGCTCGCGGCCGTCCGCCCGGATGCCGCGGAGAAGATCGCGGAGGCGGGGGCGTACTTCGGGGAGGCGGACGCGCATTTCCGGAAGGAAGCGGCGGACTGGCTCGCGCGGAACGCGCGGTACGCGGACGATACGGGCCGCGTCCTCCTCCCGGGGGAAGCGATCGGAAGCCTGGACGGCATCCAGCGGGAATACGTGGCCGCCGCGGTCCTGCGGTCTTTCGGCGTTTCCATGAAGGACGTCGGGCGCGTGCACCTGAAGCAGGCCGCCGCCCTCGCGGGGAAGCAGCCGGGGAAGCAGGCGCGCATCCGGGAGGTCCTGTTCACGAAGGGGTATGAAGGCATCGAGGCGCGGCGGGCCCCGGAGGGGGGCAGCGGCGGAACGGCAGGAAGCGCGGAAACCGGCATCGGCCCCGCATCGGCGGCAAGCGCGGAAAGCGCGGAAACCGGCATCAGCCCCGGAACGGCGGGAAACGCGGGAACCGGCAGCGGCGGCGCACCGGAAGACGTGCGGCAGGTCCGGCTCATTTCCCGCGTATTTTCCTTCGACCCTTCGATGAAAATTCCCGAAAAAGAGTATACGAAATGGTTTGATTATGATACAATAAAGGGTACTGCCGAACTCAGGACCCGCGCGCCGGGGGACCGCTTTTCCACGCGCCGGGGGACCCACAGGAAGCTGAAGGATTTCCTGATCGACCGGAAGATCCCGAGGGAGGCGCGTGATTCGCTGCTGCTCGCGGCGGCGGGGCCGGACGTCCTCTGGGTGGTCGGGGTCCGCATGAGCGAGGCGCATAAAGTGACGGAACAGACGAAGACGGTGCTGGAACTGACCGTGGAAGGAGTGCATGATGGGTAAGGAGATCCGGGTTTTGATTCCTGGGGAGACAGTGGAAAATAGGATTCAGGAGATCGCGGACGCGATCAGCGCGGAGTACGAAGGCGAAGCCGTACACCTGATCTGCATCCTGAAGGGCAGTGTGTTCTTTACCTGCGCGCTGGCCCAGCGGATCACGGTGCCCGTCACCATCGACTTCATGAAAGTGTCCTCGTACGGGGACGGCGTCTCCTCGAGCGGGGTGGTCCGGATCGAGAAGGATACGGACGAGACGCTGGAGAACAAGAACGTCATTGTCATCGAAGACATTATCGACTCCGGGCGGACGCTCCATTACCTGCTCGGCATCATGCGGCACAGGCACCCGAAGACGCTGAAGCTCTGCACGCTGCTGGACAAGCCGTCCCGCAGGGTGATGGACGTGCCGGTGGATTACGTGGGATTCGAGGTGCCGGACGTCTTCGTCGTGGGTTACGGCCTGGATTTCGCGCAGAAATACAGGAACCTGCCCTATATCGGGCACATTGTGGAAACGGGGGATGACTGTGAACCAGGAGAATGAGAAGCGGCCTGTAAACCCAGCCATATTTTACCTGCTTTTTATCGCGGTGCTGGTGCTCGGCGCGTTTTTCCTGCAGCGCTTCCTGAACAGTACGACCCCGGTGGCCTATACCGAGTATGAGAAGGACGTGGCGGACGGGAAGGTCCTGGAAGCGCGGATCGAACAGAACCGCGAGGTGCCGACCGGGAAGGTGGTCTTCACGCTGAAGGACGGCACGGACACGGCGACCTATTCCGTCAATGTGGCGGACGTCGTGGAAGAGAAGCAGAAACTGAAAGACGCCGGGATCCCGTTCTCGCTGACGGACGTGCCGGGGGAGGACATCCTGCTGACGCTGGTCCTGCCCACGGTGCTGCTGCTCGGCGGCTTCCTGCTGATCTTCGTCCTCATGAACCGCAGGCTCAGCGCGGGCGCGGGCGGCGCGAATGCCGTCGGCAGCTTCACGAAGAGCCGCGCCAGGGTCGCGGACGCGAAGGAAAATGTGATCCGTTTCCGGGACGTGGCCGGCATGGACGAAGAGAAGGAAGAGCTTGCGGAAGTCGTGGATTTCCTGGAGAACCCCGGGAAATACATGAACCTCGGCGCCAGGATCCCGAAGGGCATCCTGCTCGTGGGGCCCCCGGGCACCGGCAAGACCCTGCTCGCGAAAGCGGTGGCGGGGGAGGCAGGCGTCCCGTTCTTTACGATTTCCGGCTCCGATTTTGTGGAGCTTTTTGTGGGCGTCGGCGCGGGCCGCGTCCGCGACCTGTTCGAACAGGCGAAGCGGAACGCCCCCTGCATCGTCTTCATTGACGAGATCGACGCGGTGGCCCGCATCCGCGGCACCGGCATCGGCGGCGGGCAGGACGAGCGCGAACAGACGCTGAACCAGCTCCTGGTGGAGATGGACGGCTTCACGGTGAACCAGGGCATCATCGTCCTGGCGGCCACGAACCGCGGGGACATCCTGGACCCGGCCATCCTGCGCCCGGGCCGTTTCGACCGGAAAGTCGCGGTCAGCCGGCCGGACATCAAGGGGCGTGAGGCGATCCTGAAGGTCCATTCCCGGAATAAGAAGCTCGGGGACGACGTGGATCTTTCCCGCATTGCCCGGACGACGGCGGGCTTCTCCGGCGCGGACCTGGAGAACCTGATGAACGAAGCCGCCATCAACGCGGCGAAAGCCAGCCGCGAATTCATCACGGAAGCGGACATCGAGACCGCCTTCATCAAGGTGGGCATCGGCAAGGAGAAGAAATCCCGGGTGATTTCCGAAGAGGAGAAACGGATCACGGCGTACCACGAGATGGGCCATGCCGTCCTTTTCCACGTGCTCCCGGACATGGGGCCGGTGCACACCGTGTCCATTATCCCCACCGGCATCGGCGCGGCGGGGTACACCATGCCCCTCCCGGAACGGGACGACATGTACCTGACCCGCTCAAGGATGCGCCAGACGATCCAGGTGGCCATGGGCGGCCGGATCGCGGAGGAGCTCGTCTTCGGGGACATCACGACCGGCGCTTCCCAGGACATTGTCCAGGCGACGGAGGTCGCGCGGGACATGGTGATGAAGTACGGGATGTCGGATAAGGTCGGCTTCCTGAACTACGAACAGCAGCAGCGGGAAGTCTTCCTGGGCCGCGACCTCGGCCAGGTGAAGACGTACGGCGCGGAGATTTATAACCTGATCGAGGAAGAAGTCCGGAAGATCATCGACGAATGCTACGCTTCGGCGAAAGCCATCCTGACGGAGAAGCGGGCGGTGCTGGACGCCGGCGCCGCGCTCCTGATGGAGAAGGAGAAGATCGGTACGGAGGAATTTGAAGCGCTTTACAGGCGGATTGCCGGGGAAGGGACGTTATGATTGACCGCAGCGCGCTGTTCGCGGACGAAACCGGTTATTACTGCACCCCCCTGCCTTCCGCGGAGGGCGGGACCGTACGGTTCCGGTTCCGGGCGAAGAAGGGGGATGCCCTGAAAGTCACGCTGCTCGGGCGCGCCCTGAGCAGGGAGATGGGCTTCGCGTTCTCCGACGGCGTCTTCGATTATTACGAGACCTCCGTCCGCGTCGGCAGCGACCGGTTCTATTACTGGTTCGCCGTGGACGAGGATCCGGAGCGGATCTATTACAACCGGCTGGGGCTCGTGAACAGCTCCCAGGTCATCCTGGAAAATGCGTTCGCCTATATCCCCGGGTTTACCGTCCCGGAATGGGCGAAAGGCGCGGTGATCTACCAGATCTTTACGGACCGCTTCTGCAACGGGGACCCGTCCGGGGACGTGCTGACGAATGAGTACAGCTATTTAGGCCGCCCCGTGGTCCATGTGGACCGCTGGGACGCCCCGGTCGAATCCTTCGACGTCCACCGCTTCTACGGCGGGGACCTGGAAGGCGTCCGGAAGAAGCTGCCGTATCTGAAGCATCTCGGCATCGACGCCATCTACTTCAACCCCCTGTTCGTGTCCCCGTCGAACCATAAGTACGACATCCAGGACTACGACCACATTGACCCGCACTTCACCGGCTTCGTCCGGGACGGCGGGGCGCTGCTGGAACCCGGCGACCGGGACAATACCCACGCGGAGCGCTACCTCCGCCGGGTCACGGACCCGGAGAACCTCGCCCATGCGAACGCGTATTTCGCCGCCTTCGTGGAGGAAGCCCACGCCATGGGCATCCGCGTGATCCTGGACGGCGTGTTCAACCACTGCGGTTCCTTCAACCGGTGGATGGACCGCGAGAAGATCTACGAATCCCGGGGGGAACAGCCGGCGGGCGCGTTCCTCTCCGGGGACAGCCCCTACCGGGATTTCTTCTCCTTCGACCGGGAGGACGAATGGCCGGACAATACGAGCTACGCCGGGTGGTGGAACAACACGACGCTGCCGAAGCTGAACTACGAGGACTCCCCGGAGCTGTGGGACTACATCATGGGCATCGCCCGCAAATGGGTCGCGCCCCCGTACCGGGTCGACGGCTGGCGGCTGGACGTGGCGGCGGACCTCGGCATGACGAACCGCCTGAACCACAAGTTCTGGCGGGATTTCCGGAAGGAAGTGAAGGCCGTGAACCCGGACGCGCTGATCGTGGCGGAACACTACGGGAACCCGGAGCACTGGCTCAGGGGGGACCAGTGGGACACGGTGATGAACTATGACGCGTTCATGGAGCCGGTGTCGTTCTTCCTGACGGGCATGGAGAAGCATTCGGACGAATACGTCCAGATCCTGCACGGGAACGGCCATGAATTCTTCCGGAACATGAACCGCCACCTGAGCCGGCTGCCGGAAGCGTCGCGGATGACGGCCATGAACGAGCTTTCGAACCATGACCATTCGCGCTTCCTGACGCGCACGAAGAGCCGCCCCGGGCGTCTCTTTACGGCCGGGAGCCAGGCGGCGACGGAGGACGTCTCCTACGCCACGTTCCGCGAGGGCGTGGTCATGCAGTTCACGCTGCCCGGCGCCCCCACGATCTACTACGGGGATGAGACGGGCATGGGCGGATGGACGGACCCGGACAACCGCCGGACGTTCCCCTGGGGACATGAGTCCTGGGACCTGATCACGTTCCACCGGGACATGATCCGCATCCACAAGACGTATTCCTGCCTGAAAGACGGTTCCTACAAGCCGCTGCAGGAGGGTTACGGATACATTGCCTACGGCAGGTTCGACCGGTCATCCAGCGTGCTGACGGTCATCAACCACAGCGATTTCTTCCGGGAGATCGAGATCCCGGTCTGGTATATCCACATGCCGCGGGAAGGGAAGGTCCTCCGCGTCATGCAGACCGGGGAAGCCGGGTACAATGTGGGCGCGCTGGAAGAAACCGTGACCGGCGGCGTGCTCCGGGTGACGCTGCCCGCCTGGTCCGGCAGCATTTACGCGTATGGGCGGGAAGCCGCGGACGCGGAGGCCTGAGACCGGCCTGTACAACAGAGGTGTTTTTATGGTGAAAATTCGTACAAGGTTTGCGCCGAGCCCGACGGGCCGGATGCATGTGGGAAACCTCAGGACCGCGCTCTATGCGTACCTGATCGCCAGGCACGGCGGCGGGGATTTCATCCTGAGGATCGAGGACACGGACCGGGAGCGGTACGTGGAAGGCGCGGTGGACATCATCTACCGGACGCTGGCGAAGACCGGCCTCATCCATGACGAAGGCCCGGATAAGGACGGCGGCTGCGGTCCTTACGTGCAGTCCGAGCGCCAGGCGGCCGGGATCTATATGGAATACGCGAAGCAGCTCGTCGAACGGGGCGAGGCCTATTACTGCTTCTGCGACGCGGAGCGGCTGAACAGCCTGAGGACCGCCGTCGGCGAAGACGGGAAGGAGATCCGGGTGTACGACAAGCATTGCCTGGGCCTTTCCGCGGAAGAGGTGGCGGCGAACCTGGCGGCCGGGAAGCCGTTCGTGATCCGCCAGAATAACCCCACCGAGGGGCAGACCACGTTCCATGACGAGATCTACGGCGACATTTCGGTGGAGAATTCGGAGCTGGACGATATGGTGCTGATCAAATCGGACGGCTTCCCCACCTACAACTTCGCCAATGTGGTCGACGACCACCTGATGGGCATCACCCATGTGGTCCGGGGGAACGAATACCTCTCCTCCAGCCCCAAATACAACCGCCTGTACGAGGCGTTCGGCTGGGAAGTCCCGGTCTATGTCCATTGCCCGCTGATCACGGACGAGACGCATAAGAAGCTTTCGAAGCGCAGCGGCCATTCCTCCTTCGAGGACCTGATCGAACAGGGCTTCGTCACGGAGGCGGTGGTGAATTTCGTGGCGCTCCTCGGCTGGTCGCCGGAGGACAACCAGGAGATCCTGTCCATGGAGGAGCTGATCCGGAAGTTCGACTACCGGCACATCAGCAAGTCCCCGGCGGTCTTCGATTACACGAAGCTGCGGTGGATGAACGGCGTATACATCAGCCGGATGGAGGATGGGGCGTACCTGGCGGAGGCCCTGCCGGTCGTCCGGAAGACGGTCCCGTCGGTACGGGATCCGGAGAAGGTCGCCATGATGGTGAAGACCCGCATCGAGACGTTCCTGGACATCCCGGAGAAGATCGCATTCCTGGAGACCCTGCCGCAGTACGATACGGCGCTTTACGTGAACAAGAAGGCGAAATGTACGGAAGAGGCCGCGCTGCAGGTGCTGAAGGAAGCCCTGCCGCTCCTGGAAGCGCAGGAGGACTACTCCAACGACGCGTTATTTGCCCTTTTAAGCGCTTTCGGCGCGGAGAAGGGGTATAAGACGAATTATGTCATGTGGCCGCTCAGAACGGCCGTTTCCGGGCTCCAGATGACGCCCGGGGGCGCGACCGAGCTGATGAGCGTCCTCGGGAAGCAGGAGTCCGTGCGGAGGATCCGGAAGGGCATCTGGCTGCTGGGGAACGCCCTGGGCTGAAGGAGATGATCCAGGGCTGAAGCCAGGCCGCCCCGGGGCTGGAGTCCGGCCGCCGCCGGTTCCGGGAACGATCCCGGCCGCGGGCACCGGGCTGTCTGCTGAAATCAAAAACGAATACACCATAAGGTCGGGAAACTGCTGCCGGGAGGGATGCCTCCCGGCACAGCCTGTTTACGGGGGTCATTTTTACACAGAAAACGATACAGGAAAGGGGACAGAACGTATGGAAGAGAACAGAGCGCAGCAGGAGGCCATCCGCCACGGCGCGGGCCCGTGCATGGTCATCGCGGGCCCGGGATCCGGGAAGACCACCGTGATCACCCACCGGGTGCGGTACCTGACGGAGGAACTGTCGGTGGAACCCGGGCACATCCTGGTGATCACATTTACCAGGGCGGCGGCGGAAGAGATGAAGAGCCGCTACCTGAAACTGACCGGCAGGAAACAGACGGAAGTGACCTTCGGGACCTTCCACGCCGTATTTTTCAACATGCTCCGGTACCGCTTCCGGCTTCAGGAGACGTCGGTCCTGAAGGCCTACGAGAAGCGCCGGATCCTTTCGGAGGTCATCCGCGAGCGCTTCCCGGGGACGGGGACCGAGCACACCTTCCTGGAGGGGCTGATCGACGAGATTTCAAAGGTGAAGAACAACCGCCTGGACCCGAAACAGTTCCGCTCGCAGAACGGGCGGGTCCCGTTCGACCGCGTCTATGCGGCGTACGCCGGGAAAGTGCGGGAGATGGGCTTCGTGGATTACGACGACATGCTGCTCCTGACGTTCGACATGCTGGCCCGGGACCGGGAGACGCTGGCCTTCTGGCGGGACCGGTACCGCTGGATCCTGATCGACGAGTACCAGGACATCAACCCGGTGCAGTCGGACGTGATCCGGATGATCGCGGAGCCTTTGAACAACCTGTTCGTGGTGGGGGACGACGACCAGTCCGTCTACCGTTTCCGGAACGCGAGCCCCGAGCTGATGCTCCGCTTCCCGGAACAGTACCGGAAGGCGCGGAAGGTGCAGCTGGACGTCAATTACCGCTGCAGCGCCGCCATTGTGGCGCGCTCGATGAAGCTGATCCGCCATAACCGGAAGCGCTTCAGGAAGAAGATGCGGGCGTACCGGGACGTCCGCGGGGAGATCGAGACGGGCAGCTTCGGGACGCCGGAAGAGGAGTGCGCGAAGGTCGCGGACCGGATCGAGGAGGTCCACGCGGCGGGCGTCCCGTACGAGGAGGTCGCGGTGCTGTTCCGCACGAACGCGAGCGCCGGGAACCTGGTCAGCGCCCTGACGGCCCGGAAGATCCCGTTCCTGTGCCGCGGCCATGTGGAAAATGTGTTCCGCCACCCCGTCTGCGTCCCCGTGTTCGCCTACCTGAACCTCGCGTCCGGCGACTGGTCCCGCCGGAACTTCCTGAAATGCATGAACGCGCCGGTGCGCTACATCCGGCGCTCGGACCTGACCGACAGCGTCGTGGACCCGGAAGGCCTGGCGGCGATGTACGAGGGCGACCCGGAACGCGCCTGGATGGCGGACCGGATCCGTTTCCTCCTGTACCAGGTCGGGATGCTGCAGCGCCTGAAGACGCCCTTTGCCATGGTGAACTACATCCGGAAAGGGATGGAATACGACCGGCACGTCCTGGAAAATGCGCATGCCCCGGCGTCGGACGCGCGGCCGGAAGCCCTCCGCGCGGGCCTTGCGGGCGTCCCGGACGCGGCGGCGGAATCCCTCCGGGTCCTCGACGAACTCCAGGCGTCCGCGGCGCCTTTCGACACGGTGAAAGCCTGGTACGGCCATATCGCGGCCTATACGAGGACGCTGGAGCAGGCGGAGCGCGTGGGCGGGGAGCAGGCGGAAGGGCGGGTCCTCCTTTCGACCCTGCACGGCGCGAAGGGGCTGGAATTCGACACGGTCATCCTGCCGGACCTGAACGAACGCGTGCTGCCGCATGAAAAAGCCGTCACCCCGGACGACGTGGAGGAGGAGCGGCGGCTGTTCTATGTAGGCATGACCCGCGCGAAGCGGAAGCTGGTGCTGTACTGTACGGAAGAACGGTTCGGGAAACGCATGGCGCCGAGCCGCTTCCTGCGGGAAATGTAGGCGCGCGCACCGCTTTTCCGGCGCATCTCAGGACTTGTTGTTTATTTTTTTTGTGATATAATTACCTCATACCATATGGAAAATTGCAGTCTAATCAGCGTTTCCTTTATTATTTTTGTTCAGGAGAACGCAGAAAAGACATGAATGCCGGATTAAGGTCAGAGCTTTTAGAAAACGATCAATGATATTTTTGACAGCGTTGTACTGTTATTTATACAGCCCTGGGACTGTCGACATGGCAGATTTCACCTCAAAAATGCAGGTTTTCACAAATTCAACGACAGTTCCTGGTTATGCATTGGAATGCGCATCTCCGGTGCACTATGCAAGTACCGGGGGATCAGGAAAAACGACTTTTCTTGCGTATAGTGGGCAGGATTATGACGTCCCCAAAAACAATCAACAGGATAACCTGACGTACAATCTTCCGGCAGGTTCCTATGTCTGTCTGCCTGATCCCGGGAAAGGACATGCGCAGATGTTCACCTGTCTTGAAACAGGTTCCGGACTGGTGCAGGCGTTTTCTGAGCAGATTGACGACTATAAATTACTTTAACGGAGGAAACGGGCGATGGATAAGGGGATACTTACCTTTTTGGCTGTGCTGGGTGCGTTTATCCTCTCTGCCGCGGGAGTCAGAACCGTCCGGATGGCTGATTTCGGAGCGCGTGAAAGGATTGAGGACGTACAGGGGGATTCTTCGGATTCTCCTCGATATGATGCGGATGCAGATCCCACACCCGATTCTGATGGGATCCTGAGTGCGGATGAAGGGGACTATCATTTTGAACTTCTGGAAGACGGGTCCGGATACCGTGTCAGTGCCGCGGAAGGCGCGAAACTCCCTGAAGCAGTCATCCCGGAGTCTTTCAACGGCCTGCCGGTTGTTTCTGTCGGTGGATTCGGAAGCCACCCGGAGCTGGAACGTCTGGTACTGCCGTCTTCGCTGCTGGAGATAGAAGACTACGCGTTTTCCGGATGCAGCGGACTGGAAGCGGCGGTCATCCCGGACGGGGTACGGTCTTTAGGGGAACACTGCTTCAGCTTCTGTTCCGGGCTGGAAACGGTCTCTGTCCCGGGGAGCGTGGAGCGGATCGGGCGTGAGGCATTCTGGGGCTGCAAAGCCCTGGAAGAAGTGGTTTTAGAGGAAGGCATCCGGGAGATCGGCTTAAGGGTTTTTAGCCGGTGTGCGGCGCTCGGTTCTGTCCGGTTCCCGGACAGCGTGGTTTCCATGGAGACGCCGTTTCAGTACGTACCGTTTCTTCAGAAGATCACATTACCGGCAGGTATTGCCCGGTATGATTCCCGGCAGGGCAGGATCCTGGGGGAAGGCTGTTCGCTGCTGGCCTGTCTGGAACTGCCGGATACGGCCGCGTCCTTTGACGGATACGGGATGGCGTCTTCGGGCGTCCGGATACGGGAAATGGTGATTCCGGCGGGTATAGAGAAACTTCTTGGTCTCGTCCAGCTGGGTGTTGAACGGATCTTCTTCAAAGGGACGGAAGAACATTGGGAACAGGTGTTACGGAATGACACGTTCGTTTCCTGGGACGGGATCCGGCTGACCCTTGGCAGCATCCCGGTGTTTTTCTATTCGGAAGAGCAGCCGGAGGAGTCCGGGCGGTTCTGGCATTATGATGAGCTCGGGGATCCTGCATACTGGACTGCCGGGGAAGCGCTGCTGTCCTTCAGACTGAGCGACGACGGCGCCGGATATGCGGTCAGCGCGCTTCCGGGCCACACCCTGGGCGACCTGGTGATCCCGGATTCGTATCTGGGACTTCCCGTAACCGGGATCGATTGTGAAGCGTTTTCGGGGAGGACGGATCTCCGGTCCGTGGTGATTCCGGATACGGTGATTTACATTGGAAGAGGCGCTTTCCGGGGCTGTACGGGGCTCACGGAAGCCGTTTTGCCGGATTCGGTCCTTCTGCTTGGGAGGGACACATTCGAAGGATGCACCGCGCTGTCTTCACTCAGGCTTTCCGAAAACCTTCAGCGTTTCGAGATGACGGCGGTCGCGGGATGCTCCGCGCTCCGGGTCCTGGAGATTCCGGACAGCGTCGGCATCATCGGAAATCCCGAAGTGGTGGCGCTTCTTACGCTGGATATGCTGGTGATTCCGTCGGAGCTGAACTGCCTGGCGCTCCTTGAAGCATGTACTTCGGAGAAACTGATGATCCGAGGGGATGCCTCCTGGTATCATAACAGTTTTGAAAAATGGAACAAGCGGTATGCGCGGGTGGATGCGGACGCTTTACAGGTGTATTTCTATTTTGACAGGCAGCCGTGGATGCGCGGGAAGTACTGGCATGATACGGACAGTGGCCCTGAACTCTGGGAGGAAAGGAGATGAATATGACTGCCACTCAGAAAATCCTGGTGTTTCTTACGTGCGCGATCGGCCTGCTGTCCGTTTTGTCCCGGTGGACTGTGCCGGGACCTGCGGATCCGGATGCCGAAGCGGATCGGTTATACCGTTTCGAACTGGCCGAGGACGGGACGTCTTATATACTCTCGGGTTTAAAGGATCCGAATCTGGAAGAAGCCGTGGTTCCTGCTGTTTACCGCGGGCTTCCGGTCACCGTGATCGGCAGTTTTGCGTTCTCCTCCTGTGAGAAACTGAAGACCGTGATCCTCCCGGAGGGGATCCGGATCATTAAAGCCCCTGTTCCATCCGACAGCCCGCTCCTTCGAACGGTGGTCCTGCCGAAATCCATCGAGCAGATCGGGGAGAACGTGTATTCGGAGCATGATTTTTATGAACTGCATCTCCGGTATCTCCTGTACAGGGGTTCCCCGGAAGACCTGGATCCGGCACTTCTGGAACGGTACAGGTCTTTGCTTTACTGGTATGCGGAAGAGCAGCCGGAAGAAGCCGGCAGATTCTGGCATGAGGTGGATGGCAGGCCGGTGATCTACAGCACGGGGGACACACAGCTCCAGTTTGAGCTGAACAGAACCGGCACCGGGTACAGCGTCAGGGTGCTTCCCGGAGATGACCTTTCGGAGATCGTGATCCCGGACGAATACAGCGGGGTTCCCGTAACGGAGATCGCCGAAGGCGGGTTCCGGGGCTGCGCGGAGCTGAAACGGGTGGTATTGCCGAAGTACCTGCAGAGGATCGGGGATTACGCATTTGCGCACTGTGAACAGCTTGAAGCGGTGGTCATTCCGGGCAGTACCCTGAGACTGGGCGCCTACTGCTTCGCTTACTGCGGCAGCCTGAAGGAAGCAGTGGTTCCGGGGCGTGTCCAGACCATTGGGGAATACGCATTTTACCAAGACAGTGCCCTTCGGGAAATCACCCTTGAGGAAGGGATCCGGAATGTAGAGCAGCGGGCTTTCGCCTCCTGCAGTGCACTGAAAACCCTCCGGCTGCCCGACAGCGTTCTTTCCGTCGGAAATCCAGTCATAGCGAATTCGGATGCCCTGACGGAACTGTACCTGCCGGCCTGTGCGGTAGCGGCGTACAGCTCCACCCCCGTACTGCACGCCTGTCCTTCCTTGGAACTGCTGGTGATCGCGGATTCCGCGGCGGGCTTTGACGGACGTTCCATATGGGGCGGATCCGTCGCCCGGAACCATGTCCGGGACCTGGTGCTCCCCTCAGGACTTGAGGAGGTCGTGAACCTGAGTGCTGTAGGCGCCGAGCGGATTTTCTTCACGGGTACTGCAGATCAGTGGGACTTCCTGGTCCTGACAGATGATGAATCCATGGTCCATGCCCGGAATAACTGCCCGTATTTTTATACGGAACAGCCGCCGGAGGAGGCAGGACGGTATTGGCATTATGATGAATCGGGAGATCCCGCTCCGTGGCCTTCCGAAGAAGAACGGCTCTTTTTCCGGCTGAACGATGCGGGTGACGGGTATCTGGTCAGTGCGCTTCCGGGGGCTGCCATGGGGGATGCGGTGATTCCGGAACAGTACCGCGGCCTGCCGGTCACAGCGATCGATTATTATGGCTTTGCGGGATGTGAGGATCTCAGCTCCATGCAGATTCCCGGCACCGTACAGTATATCCTGGATGGCGCGTTCGCCCGGTGTACGGGTCTTACTGAGATCCTGTTGCCGGATTCTGTCCGGTATATCGGGAAAAGCGCGTTCCGCGGGTGTACCGGCCTGACACGGCTCAGGCTTTCGGAAACGCTGGAAGTCTTCTGCCTGGATGCGGCGGAAGGCTGCACGGATCTCCGGTACCTCGTCCTTCCGGACAGCCTGCAGCAGATTCTCTATACCGGCTCACGCTACATAAAGGACTTCGCATACGAAGCCGTCGTCCTTCCTGCCGGTGTAACCGGAACCACGAGTCTCCGGGCCGTGGAGATCAGGAACCTGTATTACCGGGGCAGCGAAGAGGCATTTGAGGAAGAAATGCACGAGCCGGAATACATGAAGGCAGAAATGCACGTTTTTTACTATACGGAGGATCCTCCGGAAGAAGCGGGGAACTACTGGCACTTTGAAGACGGGATTCCTGTGGCATGGCCGCAGGAGTAATGGACTCAGACTGCAGAACCGGATCAAGACAGATACCGAAGGAACCATTTCCCCGGGTATCTGTCTTTTTTACGGGCCGGGCACTGCCTGAAGCATGACACGGGACTGAGATCGGGTTTCTCATATGCTATGGTATGGGGCGGAACGCCCGGCATGTTCCAAGAGACGGGAAGCGCATGAGATTCCGTCTCAGCGGACTGCGGAATGCCCATTATTCTATCCGGAAAAGAGACTTTTGATGCATAAGAATCCTGATTTGAACAAAAACATGATTGCCATGGGGATTGTCTGTCTCGCCGGTCTGATCGATATCCCGCTGATTCTGACCGTGCAGCGGATGTCCCTCGATTCTGCGGGGGATGACGTGTGGTGCCAGGGCTGCGCATAAAGCGATGGCGGGCCTATCATATAAGCTGGAGAAAATCCCGCCAGCGTTTACTTGACACCGGCCCGGCGCATAAATAAGTTGAAAAATGAACGTAAATAGGGTATAGTATAATCAATATGTGCGGGCCGGCGGCATTTCTGTCATTCTTGCAAGGGACAAAAATGGCGCGCGGGCTTTTACGCGCATTAAATACAGGAGGATTTATCCATATGGCAAGAAAAATGAAAACCATGGACGGCAACAACGCGGCGGCGCACGTTTCCTATGCGTTTACCGAAGTGGCGGGCATCTATCCCATCACACCGTCCAGCCCCATGGCGGATTATGTGGACCAGTGGTCCGCCCAGGGGCTGAAGAACATTTTCGGGACCACTGTGAAGGTCGCGGAGATGCAGTCCGAGGCAGGCGCCGCGGGTACTGTGCACGGTTCCCTTGCGGCAGGCGCGCTGACCACGACCTACACCGCTTCCCAGGGCCTTCTTCTGATGATCCCGAACATGTACAAGATCGCCGGCGAGCTGCTCCCCTGCGTGTTCCATGTTTCCGCCCGTACGGTCGCGTCCCACGCGCTGAACATTTTCGGTGACCACTCCGACGTGTACGCGTGCCGCCAGACCGGTTTTGCCATGCTTGCTGAGACGAACCCCCAGGAAGTCATGGACCTGGGCGCCGTTGCCCACCTCGCCGCCATTAAGGGGCGTGTGCCGTTCCTGAACTTCTTCGACGGCTTCCGTACTTCCCACGAGATCCAGAAGATCGAGATCTGGGACTACGCGGACCTGAAGGAGATGGTGGACATGGACGCCGTGGAAGCGTTCCGCAAGCGCGCACTGAACCCGGAGCGTCCGGTCATGCGCGGTTCCCACGAGAACGGGGACATCTTCTTCCAGCACAGGGAAGCGTCGAACTGCTATTACGACGCGCTCCCGGCCGTTGTGGAAGAGTACATGGGGAAGGTGAACGAGAAGCTCGGCACCGATTATAAGCTGTTCAACTACTACGGCGCGGAAGACGCGGAGAACATCATCATTGCCATGGGCTCCATCTGCGACGTCGCGGAAGAAGTGATCGACTACCTGCTTGCGAAGGGCGAGAAGGTCGGCCTGGTGAAGGTCCGCCTGTACCGTCCGTTCGTGGGCGCGAAGCTCGCGGAAGCCATCCCGGCCACCGTGAAGAACATTGCCGTCCTCGACAGGACGAAAGAGCCCGGCTCCTACGGCGATCCCCTGTTCCTGGACGTGGTGGCGGCCCTCAACGAAGCCGGCCGGAAAGACATCGACATCATCGGCGGCCGCTACGGCTTAGGCTCCAAGGATACGCCGCCCTCGTCCGTGTTCGCGGTTTATGATGAGCTGAAGAAAGCCGACAAGAAGCGCCGCTTCACCATCGGCATCAACGACGACGTGACCTTCCTGTCCCTGGAAGAGAAGCCCGCCCCGAATACCGCCGCGGAAGGCACCATCGAGTGCAAGTTCTGGGGTCTCGGCGGCGACGGCACCGTCGGCGCGAACAAGAACTCCATCAAGATCATCGGCGACTACACGAACAAATACGTGCAGGCCTACTTCCAGTATGACTCGAAGAAGACCGGCGGCATCACCATTTCCCACCTGCGTTTCGGCGACAAGCCCATCAAGAGCCCGTATTACATCAATAAGGCGGACTTCGTGGCGTGCCACAACCCCTCCTACCTCGTGAAGGGTTACAAGATGGTCAATGACGTGAAGCCCGGCGGCGTCTTCCTGATCAACTGCCAGTGGGACGAGGCCGAACTCGCGGAGAAGCTGAACGCGGAGACGAAGCGTTACATCGCGAACAACAACATCCAGCTCTACATCGTGAACGCCATTGACCTTGCGGCGAAAGTCGGCATGGGCAAGCGCACGAATACCGTGCTGCAGGCTTCCTTCTTCGCCCTGGCGAACGTCATGCCCATCGAAGAAGCGGTCCAGCATATGAAGGACGCGGCGACGAAGTCCTACTCCAAGAAGGGGCCGGAAGTCGTCAAGTGCAACCACGACGCCATTGACGCCGGTGTGTCCGCTTTCGTGAAAGTGGCCGTTCCGGAAGAATGGAAGTACGCGGCGGACGCGGCACCCGCGGCGGCGGACGAAGAGATCACGAAGCTGCAGAAGCAGGTGGACAACATCATGAACCCCGTGGGCAAGATGGACGGCGACAGCCTGGCGGTCTCCGCTTTCGTGGATCACGCGGACGGCACCTTCGAGCAGGGCGCTTCCGCGTTCGAGAAGCGCGGCGTTGCGGTCATGGTGCCTTCGTGGAACGCGGCGACCTGCGTGGCGTGCAACAAGTGCGCATTTGTCTGCCCGCACGCGACGATCCGGCCTTACGCGCTGAACGCGGAAGAGCAGGCGAACGCGCCTGAAAATACGGTTTACGCGGAGAAGGCGGCCCTGGTGAAGAAGAACGGTTACGCGTTCACCATGGCGGTGTCCCCGCTCGACTGCATGGGCTGCGGCGTCTGTGTCGGCGTCTGCCCCACCAAGTCCCTGACCATGGCACCCATGGAGTCCCAGCTCGACCAGCAGAAGGTCTTCGATTACTGTGTGGCGGAAGTTTCCGAGAAGCCGGAGCTTGCTTCGAACGCGAGCGTGATTTCCTCCCAGTACAAGAAGCCGCTGCTTGAGTTCTCCGGCTCCTGCGCGGGCTGTGCGGAGACCTCTTACGCGAGACTCATCACCCAGCTGTTCGGTGATCGGATGTACATTTCGAATGCGACCGGCTGTTCCTCCATCTGGGGCGGCCCGGCGGCGACGAGCCCGTACACCGTGAACAAGGAAGGCCGCGGTCCCGCGTGGGCGAACTCCCTGTTCGAAGACAATGCGGAACACGGCTACGGCCTGTACCTCGGCCAGAAGGCCATCCGGAACCGCCTGATCGAAGAAGTGAAGGAAGTGGCTGCTTCCGAAAATGCTTCCGAAGAACTGAAGGCGGCTGCGGCCTGCTATCTGGATACCGTGAACGACGGCGAGAAGAACGCGGAAGCCACGAAGGCGCTTGTCGCGGTCCTCGAGCAGCGCAAGGACTGCTGTGACCTGTGCGCGGACATCTACGCGAATAAGGAATACCTCTCCAAGAAGTCCATCTGGATCTTCGGCGGCGACGGCTGGGCATACGACATCGGTTACGGCGGTGTCGACCACGTCCTTGCTTCCGGTGAGGATATCAACATCATGGTCTTCGATACGGAAGTGTATTCGAACACCGGCGGCCAGGCTTCGAAGGCCTCCCAGATCGGCCAGGTCGCGCAGTTCGCGGCGGCCGGCAAGGAGATCCAGAAGAAGAGCCTGTCGGAGATCGCCATGTCCTACGGCTACATTTATGTAGCGCAGATCGCCATGGGCGCGGACCAGAACCAGACCCTGAAGGCCCTGAAGGAAGCGGAAGCGTATCCCGGACCGTCGCTGGTCATCGGCTACGCGCCGTGCGAGATGCACTCCATCAAGGGCGGCATGGTGAACTGCCAGACCGAAATGAAGAAGGCTGTGGACTGCGGCTACTGGAATATGTTCCGCTTCAACCCGGCGCTGAAGGCAGAGGGCAAGAACCCGCTGACCATCGATTCGAAGGCGCCCACCACAGACTATAAGGAGTTCATCCTGAACGAGGCCCGTTACTCCTCCCTGACCCGTTCCTTCCCGGAGCGCGCCGAAAGGCTGTTCCAGAAGGCGGCCGACAGGGCGGTGGAACACTACAAGTTCCTGAACGACCTGAAGGATATGTACCAGAAGGAAGTGGACGGCTGACCCCGTCCGTAAGACGGACCGGCCCGCCCGGCGCGAACAGGGTTCCTGGCCGCGCGGGCCGGCATGTTCCCGTTACATACAGGAAAGGGAGGCAGTGGTAGTCACTGCCTCCCTGTATTCCGGCAGGGGACTGTCCGGGCGCGTACGCGGCACGCGAATAAACCTCTTGTAACTGTTTCTTGGCTCGGGACTGTCCGGGCACGTACGCGGCACGCGTACCGCATCCGGTCCGGGGCTTCGGGCAGGCAGGGTTTCGCGAAGCGCGAAGCCGTCATCCCGCCTGTCCGGCCGGGCATGAAGAATGATTGGAAGAAGGATAGAATATGGACGATCAGCTGCTCCGGGTCGGGACGACCTGCACGCTTACCATACAGCGGTTTACGGAATTCGGCGCCTATCTGGGCCGGGACGACAGCCGGGAAGTGCTGCTTCCGAAGAAGCAGGTGCCGCAGGGCGCTTCCGCGGGTGACCGCGTCGAAGTCTTCCTCTACAGGGATTCCGAAGACCGCCTGATCGCGACCACCCGCATTCCGGCGTTCGGGGTCGGCTCCCTGGCCTGTCTGGAAGTCAAAAATGTATCCCGCATCGGCGCGTTTCTGTCGTGGGGCCTCGAAAAGGACCTGTTCCTGCCGTTCCAGGAGATGGAAGGCGCGGTGGTCAGCGGCCAGACCGTCCCGGTCTATATCTACGCGGACAAATCCGACCGTCTCTGCGCCAGCATGAAGAAGGTCTACGACCATCTGGAACGGGCGCCCCGGGGGCTGTTCTCCAAAGACGATCCGTTCGAGGGCGTGGTTTATAAAACCAGCCGCCAGTACGGCGTGTTCGCGGCGGTGATCCGGGGGGCGGACTGGTATTTCGGCCTGATCCCGGTGTCCCAGGTCTTCCGGAAGTACCGTCCCGGGGACCGGGTCCGGGGGCGGATCGTCCGTGTCCGCGAAGACGGGAAACTGGACCTGTCCGTGCGGCAGAAAGCCTACCGGCAGATGGGGGACGACGCGGAGACCATCCTGGAAAAGATCCGCGAATACGACGGCGTGCTTCCCTTCTCGGACAATGCGCCCCCGGAAATCATCCGCCGCGAACTGAACATGAGCAAAAACGGTTTCAAGAAGGCCCTGGGGCACCTGTACAAGGAAGGGCAGGTCATCATCGGGGAAAATGAGGTCAGACTGACCGGGGATACTCACTGATACTGCGTTTCGTTCCGGCGCAGGTCCGCGAGGAACGTGTGCACCAGGTGGTAGCAGGCCTCAAGCTCTGTCGGATTACAGACATTCAGGAGTACGTCGAGATTATGATGTGTGTTGTAGGACGGGGCTTCACGCACGTACTGCGTGATCATGGTGCCTGTAACCGGGCGCCCTTCCAGGATATAGTCGTAGGAAAGGTTCAGGCGGTCGTGGACCCTGGCCAGGGTGGTTTTCGTCAGCGGCCGGTCCCCGCGTTCCAGAGCGCCGAGGTAGCTGGGGGAAATGGAGAGCAGGTTCGCCATGTTCTCCAGTGACAGCTTCCTCAGCTGGCGTTCCCGCCGGAGGCGCTGTCCAACGGTCAGCATCTCCGGGGACTTCCGGATCAGCTTCAGCTTACCGGGGGAGTAGAGGGAACGGAGCTGCGTATCGGCTTCTTCCGGGGTTTTCTTCCGTTTTTCGATCTGTGACATTTTTCGGACTCCTTTTATGTTATTTTTTCGGTGCGTTCCTGTACACCTTCTGAAGATATTGTAACGTTATCTTTCAAGAAAAACAAGTAACATAAAAGTTTCATTTTCGAAAAATGCACAAAAAGATACAAATAAATGTATATCCTATGCACATTTTGAGAAAAAACCTGTCATTCCTTGCGTCTACATCGCAAGGGCAGCAGGCTTTTTCAGCCGCGATTTGTGCACATGATGTTGCGTAAAAAGGCGATATCCGGTGCGTTTCGCGCTCCCGTGGAGATCATCCCCACTCGACAGGACTTAACTGATTCCGTTTAGGAAATATTGTTCGTCCTGTTCGTGGTTCCTTTGATTATTTGATATATCCATATTATCCAGCCTATCACCCCTTCTGTTATCATTTTGTTATCAGGGTTGATAACAGGGAAGACGATTTGTGTGGATAACACTGCCTTTATTATATCAGTTTTGGTGTCGTTTCTCAAGGTTTTAGGTCATGTTCTCATAATCGTTTCTATGTTGAGTTCTGAAAACATAACTAACTCGCTCACAGTGAAATGTGCCGTGCGGCACAATTGCTCACATAGGGGTCGTGGGTCACAACGACGATGGTTTTTCCCTGTCGGTTCAGCTCTTTGAGGATATCCATAACATAGTTTCGATTGCGTTCGTCCAGGCTGCCCGTAGGCTCGTCCGCAAGGATAATGTCGGGAGATTTGGCAATGATCTTTGCCAGCGCCACGCGCTGCTGCTCGCCTCCGCTCAGAGTATAGACCTTCCGACGCTCATAACCTGCAAGCCCCACCTTTGCCAACGCATCAGCAATACTCCTTTTCTCCACTTCACCTTTTGCTTTGCCGAACCGGGTGGCAAGTTTCATGTTCGCTTCCACGGTATCAGTGTCCACCAGACCGTAATTTTGGAAGAGGTAGGAAAGTTTGTGCCGTCGAAGCACAACCGCAGCGCGGGAAGAGAAGGACGGATTCTTTACGCCGCAGAGAGTAACGCTGCCGCTGTCAGGCGTTTCCAGCAGCCCTATGATGTTCAGGAGCGTTGTTTTTCCTGCTCCGCTTTCGCCCTTTATGGCGACAAACTCCCCGGCTTCGATGCTCAGAGAGTAATTACGAAACAATACTTTCTCCCCGAAGCTCTTGTTGATGTTGGACAAAGTAATGGCAGTCATGCCTCTGCTCCTTTCACAACTTGATAGAGGTTTTTGCGGGCAACGCTTCCACAGGCCATCAAAGTAATCATCAACTCTGCAAGAAATGCGCTCAACAGGATGTTGTAGTCAAGCTCAACGGCGAACTTCAAGATCAGCAGGCTGACCGCTACGACTCCATAATACAGCACCGTCAGAAGAAGATGCCCGCGAATACAGCTTAAAAGCGAATGGCCTTCAATCAGGCGGCAGGCGATCCTGTCTCTGTAATTGTCGCAGTAGAGCCTTGCGCCGAACAGGATCAGACAAAAGAGCCCAACCAGCAGAATCACGGCCTGAACGCCCCAAATCATCAGCATATAGACCTGA
>JAGDAW010000002.1 GCA_017959345.1 Lachnospiraceae bacterium
CGCGTCGGCTCCATCAAGGTCTCTTCCGACGGGGTAACCGGGGTCGTGACCTATTACGCGAAGGACTCGCATAACAATGTTTCAAGCGCCGTGCGGCGGATCAATGTGACCGGCGTCCCGGCGGAAGCGGCGGAAAGCGAAGAATAACCTTCTTCGTGCCGCATCCGGGCAGCGGACATACCGGGCCCGCAGAGAACCGCAGCAGATGCTTAACCGGCCCGCATCGACCGGATTATTCAGGAGAACGCATTCTCCGGTGAAGAAAAGGATAACAGATTCCATGACAAAGAAAAGAACCCTTCTTACAGCCACAGGCGCCGCAAGGCTTGAAGACGAACTCCAGAACCTGAAGCAGGTCCGCCGTGAGGAGATCAAACAGAAACTGAAGGAAGCGCGCGCACAGGGCGACCTGTCCGAGAACGCGGAATACGATGCCGCGAAGAATGAGCAGGCGGAGATCGAAGCCCGGATCACGGACATCGAGGAGATCCTCGCGAACGCGGAGATCGTGCCGGACGAGACGGACCTGAGCCACGTGTTCATCGGGGCGGAAGTGAAGCTGCAGGACCTGGAAGACGACGAAGAGATCACCGTAAGGATCGTCGGTTCCAAGGAAGCGAACAGCCTGTCGGGCCGGATCTCGAACGAGTCCCCCATGGGCGCCGCGTTGCTCGGGTCCGCCGTGGGCGACCGGGTGGACGTGCAGGCACCCGCAGGCGTCTTCAGCTACAAAGTGCTGGAGATCAGGAAGGCAGAAGCGGAGTAAGGAGAATCTATGGGAAACCAGGACCAGGGCAGGAGCGCGGAAGCGCAGGATACGAACCAGCTGCTGAAGATCCGCAGGGAGAAGCTCGCCGCACTGAAAGAGGCGGGCAGGGACCCGTATGTGATCACGTCGTTTGACCAGACCGCGCACGCGGAGGAGATCCTTGGGCGGTTTGAGGACTTTGAAGGACAGACCGTGCGGATCGCCGGCCGCCTCATGTCGAAGCGCGTCATGGGGAAGGCCTCTTTCTGCAACGTCAAGGACCTGACGGGCGGCATCCAGTGCTATGTGGCCCGTGACGACCTCGGCGAGGACGCGTACGCGGAGTTCAAAAAGTTCGACATCGGGGACAATGTGGGCATCGAAGGCTTCGTGTTCAAAACGAAGACCGGCGAAATCACGGTTCACGCGAAACAGGTCACGCTGTTCACGAAGGCGCTGCAGATCCTGCCCGAAAAATACCACGGCATGACGGATACGGACCTCCGCTACCGGCAGCGGTACGTGGACCTCTTCATGAACGACGAAGCGCGGGAAGTGCTGGTGAAGCGTTCGAAGATCCTCTCGGAGATCCGGAACGTCCTGAACGCGCAGGGGTTCCTCGAAGTGGAGACCCCGGTCCTGGTGTCGAACGCGGGCGGGGCTGCCGCACGGCCGTTCCTGACGCATTTTAACGCCCTGGACCAGGACATGAAGCTCCGGATTTCCCTCGAGCTTTACCTGAAGCGGCTGATCGTCGGCGGCCTGGAGCGCGTCTACGAGATCGGCCGGGTGTTCCGGAACGAGGGCGTGGATACGAAGCATAACCCGGAGTTCACATTGATGGAGCTCTACCAGGCCTATACCGATTACCACGGCATGATGGACCTCGCGGAGAACCTTTACCGCACGGTCTGCCTGAAGGTGAACGGGACGACCGTCGTGACCGCGGGAGACCGCGAAATCGACCTCGGGAAGCCCTTCGAACGGATCACCATGATCGAGGCCGTCCGGAAGTACACGGGCGTGGATTTCGACCGGATCCGGACGCTGGAGGGCGCGCGGGAGGCGGCGAAGGCCCACCACGTGGAATACGAAGCGCGCCACAAATGGGGCGATATCGTACAGCTCTTCTTCGACACCTTCTGCGAAGAACACATGATCCAGCCGACGTTCGTCTGCGACCATCCGCTGGACGTGTCCCCGCTGACGAAGAAGAAGCCTTCGGATCCGCAGCTTGTGGAACGTTTTGAGCTCTTCATTAACGGCGCGGAGATGGCGAATGCCTACTCGGAGCTGAATGACCCGGACGACCAGCGGGAGCGCTTTAAGGCGCAGGAAGAAGCATTGGCCGCCGGGGATGAGGAAGCGAATACGACGGACGAGGATTTCCTCCGCGCGCTGGAATACGGCATGCCCCCTACGGGCGGCATCGGGTTCGGCATCGACCGGATGTGCATGCTGCTGACGGGCGCGGGCGTCATCCGCGACGTACTGCTGTTCCCGACGATGAAGACGTTGAAGACGGGCAGCGAGGGCGCTGCCGCTGGCGCAGAGGGCGGAGATCCCGCTTCCGAAGCGGCGCCGGCCGTGAACCCCGCGGATCCGTCCATGCCGCTCTTTGACGCGCGGATCCCGGATTACGGGCAGCTTCACATCGAGCCGCTGTTCGAGGACCAGGTCGATTTTGAAACGTTCGCCCGTTCGGATTTCCGCGCCGTGAAGGTGCTGGAATGCGAGGCGGTGCCGAAGTCGAAGAAGCTCCTGAAGTTCGTCCTGGACGACGGCAGCGCGGAAAAACGCGTGATCCTGAGCGGCATCCACGGCTTCTACGAGCCGGAACAGCTCATCGGGAAGACCTGCATCGCCATCACGAACCTGCCGCCCAGGAAGATGATGGGCATCGACTCCTGCGGCATGCTGATCTCCGCCGTCCATAAGGAAGGGGAGGAGGAGAAGCTCCACCTCCTGATGGTGGATCCGCACATCCCGGCAGGGGCGAAGCTGTACTGAGTCAGGAAGCGCCGGGCGGACCTGCCGGCGGGCAGGGACCGGCGGCGGGGATGGCTTTATCGGCGATACGGCCGCGTTTCAGACAATTCAGATAAGAAACCGCAGCGGGGATGGACTTTGGTCCTCTCCGCTGTTTGTGTTTCTGAGGATCCCAAGGGTAAAGTGCACCCATTTTTTAATCTTTTTTGACACCCACTATGTATGATGGCAGGGAGGTATGGATCATGCTTGAAATCGGGACGAAAGCGCCGGCGTTCACATTGCCGGACCAGAACGGCGTACAGAGGAGCCTTTCGGATTATCTGGGACAGAAAGTGGTCCTTTATTTCTATCCGAAGGATATGACCGCCGGCTGCACGAAGCAGGCCTGCGCCTTCGGGGACCTGTACCCGCAGTTCCTGGAGAAGGGCGCGGCGGTCCTCGGGGTCAGCCGGGACAGCGTGGCTTCCCACAAGCGGTTCGAAGAGAAGTATGCGCTTCCCTTCACGCTGCTCGCGGATCCGGAACTGGAAGCGATCCGGGCGTACGACGTCTGGAAAGAGAAGAAGAATTACGGGAAAGTCTCCATGGGCGTCGTCCGGACCACCTACCTGATCGACGAATCCGGCGTGATCGTGAAGGCGTTCGGGCAGGTGAAGGCGGCGGAGAACCCGGCGCAGATGCTGGAAGAACTCTCATAAACGGGCAGGCCAATGCGGGCGCCGAGAGGGGCAGGATACACATTTTCCGGCACGTCCGGGGGAGGAAATGGACATGGAAAATGAAAAACAGGGCCAGAAAACGGCCGTCGTGACCGGCGGCGCGCACGGCATCGGGCGGTGCATCGCGGAGGCGTTCCGGCAGGCCGGCGTCCGCGTCTTCGTGATCGATAAGGCGGAGGGGGACCATTACGTCGGGGATATTTCCGACAAGGCGGTCCTGGAGGCCTTCGCCGCGGAAGTGATCCGCGCGTGCGGCGGCGTCGATTACCTGGTGAACAATGCGCTGCCCCTGATGAAGGGCATCGGCTCCTGCAGCTACGAAGAATTCCAGTACGCCCTTTCCGTCGGGGTGACGGCGCCGTTCTACCTGGCGAAGCTGTTCGCGCCGCATTTCAGGGAAGGGGCGTGCATCGTCAATATCTCCTCGTCCCGGGACCGGATGAGCCAGCCGCAGACGGAGAGTTATACGGCGGCAAAGGGCGGGATCGCCGCGCTGACCCACGCGCTGGCGGCGAGTTTCGCGGGGAAGGTCCGGGTGAACTCGATCTCCCCGGGCTGGATCGATACGGAGGGGCGGGACTATGAAGGCGCGGATGCGCTGCAGCAGCCCGCGGGCCGGGTCGGGCGTCCGGCGGACATTGCGGAGATGGTGCTGTATCTCTGCTCGGAGAAGGCCGGCTTCATCACCGGGGAAAATATCTGTATCGACGGGGGCATGACCCGGCTGATGGTCTACCATGGGGACCATGGGTGGCGCTATGAACCCGGAAAGTGAGGGGAATCGATGAAAAAAGCGATTCGACGGCTGATCTGCGCGCTGGTTCTTGCCGGCGCGTGCGCGGGCTGCGGGAGAGGCGCAGCGGGGACCGGGGCCGGCCATGCCGGTCCGGGGACGATGCCCCTTCCGGAGGGCTATTTTGAGCTAATACAGACACAGGCCGCACAGGTTTCCGCCGCAGCGCCTGCAGCGGAGGAAGAACCGTCTTTGGCAGGCCCTTCGCGGGAAGACGCGGATCCGCCGGCAGCCCCGGTGTCCGGCGGGCAGGGGGAGACGGACCACGCGACCGGGGATACACACATTTCCCGGGTGACGGACCTGAGGACCGTTTTCCTGGCCGGCGGCTGTTTCTGGGGCGTGCAGAAGTTCTTCGACCAGTTCGCCGCCG
>JAGDAW010000003.1 GCA_017959345.1 Lachnospiraceae bacterium
CCTTATTCATTCTGTAAATCCGTGATTTGACCGGATCCCGCCCCGGGTCGCACGCAGAAAAAGCCTGTGTGGTCCGTCGCTCCGATGCCCCTCGGGTCTGCGAAACAGGCGGTTCCGGGACCGGCTGCCGGAAGCATTTCCCGCAACAATCCGGCGGGGCGGCACATATTTTCACGCCTAATTCTTAAAAAAACAGCTGTATTACGGAAGCCGGAGGGGTATAATACTAAAAAGGTGATCCGGTATCCCGACCGTACGGGAATCGGAAACATTGATCAGACAAAGGAGAGAACCATCATGCGAATCCAACAGGAACTGTATTCCTTCGAAATGCCGGCGCGCTGGAAAGACCTTGTCGGCGCCAGGAAAAAGGGCAGGAACGTCGACCTGGTCCTGCTCTGGGAAGAAGAGCCCGGCTGCAGCGGGCTCCTGGTGCGCCTGAGATGCCTGAAGCGCAGGATATCCAGACCGGACGAGTATACCGAACTCCTTGGCCGGCTGGTCCGCGGGGACGGGGAATCCTTCTTCCTGTATGCCGCCTACGGGCAGGAAGGCGCCGTCAGCGAGGAAAATGAAGACCTGTACTGGAGGCTCCGGGATCAGCTCTGCCTGGTTTTCGACAGCATTTCCCCGGCAGAGGGGGTCAGCTGGCAGACGTCCGTCTGAGGATCTTCCGGATCGATTCCGCCAGCGCCTCCGGCCCGGACGCCCCGCTGTCCAGGTACAGGTCATAGCCGTCCTGCGGGTACAGGTACCGGAGGGAAGCCTCCGCGGAGCCCGGGAAACGGTCCGCCCGGGCTTCTTCCCGCGACCGCAGGATCCCGATGGGGCAGGAGACCCGCACCGTCTTCATCCGGTAGCCGGCCACCGCATCCAGCAGCGCCCGGAAGATCCTCGGGCTGGTGACCACATGGTCGATGATCACCATTTTCCCTTTCCCCAGTGCGGCGGAAATGTCGCCGCACATCCGCGGCATGACCGCGAATACGTCATCTTCCCAGATCGGTTCCCGGACAGACATTTCCAGGTAGTCGTCCAGCGTGACGGTGACGGCGGTGACGCCGAGTTTCCCGCGCAGCTGTTCCGCGATCGAGGATTTCCCCGCCGAGGAAGGGCCGTTCAGCAGGACGGCGTCCGTATCCCGGCGGATGGCGTAATAGGTCAGGTCCCGCTCAACGCCCAGATACGTCAGTTCCTTCTCCGAAAAACGGTCATAGACCATGCCGCATTTCTCCATCACGCGCCGGGACGCGTCGTTCCCGGTAAAAAAGGACGCGTAAACGGTGCGGAAGCCCCTTTCGGAAAACAGGTATTCCAGAAACCGCCCGACGGCTTCGGTCGCGTAACCGCGGCCCCAGTAACCCGACCCGATCCCATAACCGATTTCACAGGAAGTCTCAGTCTCGTCAAAACAGATCAGGATGCCGATCAGGCGCCCCGTCTCCTTCAGGCGGATCGCGAAGAGGCGGTTGTTTTCCCGGTACGCGGTCAGGTACGCGGAAAAATCGAACGTTTCCAGGCTCTCCGCATACCGGCAGATAAAGGTCTCCAGCACCTTCCGGTCATGGGAAATGTTGTTGAAATAATCCTCTTTGTCCTCCGCGCGGATCCCGTCGAGGATCAGCCGTTCCGTTTCCATAGGTTGTACGCCGCTGTGGCTCATGATACGCCTCCCGGACCCGCGGGATCCTGAAAATGGCTGTGGTATGCCGGCAAACGGGAGGACGCCCTGTCCCTCCCCGGATACCGGTCTACGCGGGATCCGACGTGCCGGATCCGTCTTCTTCCTTCTTCCGTGCCGCGCGCGTCCCGCGCCGCTGTGCACGGTTGTCCTTTTCGGATTCGGACCGTTCGGCCGCCGCGTCGGTCCGCGCGTCCGGCCAGACTTACCCGCGCTTCTTTACGATGATATTGACCCAGGTCTCATCAGCCCGGCCTTCCCGGACGTCCCCGCTCCGGAAGACCTCCAGGACCTCCAGCCCGGCGTCCCGGAAAAGGTCCCTGCAGGAATCCGCCGTCATGTCGTGGAAAAACCGGCCGTCTTTTTCCCGCTCGGAGGTGCCTTCCTTGAAGGACGCGTAGAGCACCCCTTCCGGTTTCAGCAATTCCTTCAGCCGGCGCACCGCGTCCGGGAGGTCCGCGCCCCTGACGTGCAGGAGGGAAGCGCAGGCCCAGATCCCGTCATACAGGGACGTGCCGGTGAGGTCTTCGAACCGTTCGCAGCGGACCGGGAAGCCCAGCAGTTCCGAGGCAAAGCGGCACAGTTCCTCTGACGCGTCAAATGCGTCGACCGGGTACCCGGCCCGCACAAAAGCCAGGGCGTCCCTGCCGCTGCCGCATCCCGCGTCCAGGAGCCGGCCGCCGGGTTTCACATAGTGAAGGAAGCGGTTCCTGCAGTCGCTGATATCGGCGTGCAGCGTCCCGGAGACAAATAACGCCGCGTTCCGGTTATAGTAATCGATGGTCTTATTCATGGCATGTACGCCCAACTGCTGAATCCGCAGGTCTTCGCGGAAAGGTAAATCGGATAGATAACGGACTGAAGCTGCTCTTTGAACGCATCCGCGCCGAGTCCCTGCCGATAGAGCCGGTGTTCGATCTCCGGATTGTTCAGGTGTTCGCGGGCACATTTCCGGAATTCGTGCTGGACGGCCTCATATGCCCAGATCATCCGGTAGGCGTGATGCTCCAGTTCCGCGAGGCGCGGGAAATAGATTTCCCAGTCCGGGAGGCGGTTGCTCTTGCTGCTGTTGATGGACCGTGTCGTCGGATGCAGGTTCCAGAATTCATCGTGCGCCACGTAGGACCACGGGACAAAATGGTCTATCGAAATATTGTCTGAGGCCAGGAGCGTTTCCCCGTAGATCTCATGGATCGGGGAAATGTCGGAGATCAGTCGCCAGTACTTCTTGACCTTCTCCAGTTTCCGCTCCTGCGGCGGGCAGAGCTTGTC
>JAGDAW010000050.1 GCA_017959345.1 Lachnospiraceae bacterium
AACGGCGGCTTCAGCGGGAAATCGAAAGACGTCGTGCAGCTCTATGTCTCTGCGCCCTGGGAACCCGGGCAGGCGGAGAAGAGCGCCATCCAGCTCCTGGATTTCGGGAAGACCGGGCTCCTCGGGGCAGGGGAGAGCGAGACCGTCACGATTACGGTTTCGGACTACATGTTCGCATCCTATGATTCCAACGCCGTGAACGGCGCGGATACGACGAAGAAGGGCTGCTACGTCCTGGATGCCGGCGATTATTATTTCGCGGTCGGCAGCAGCGCCCATGACGCCCTGAACCACGTGCTCGCCGCGAAAGGCGCAAATGTGCCCGGTGACGCCGCGAAGGCCGTGAAGGTCGCGCTTTCCGAAACCGACAACACCACCTGGGCGAAATCCCCCTATACCGGCGAAGTGGTTTCCAACCATTTCGAAGACAGGGACGTGAATTATTTCATCCCGGAAGCGGTCACGTACCTGACCCGCGGGGACTGGAACACCTTCCCGGAGGCGGTTACGGGCCTTAAGGCGACGGATGAGATCAAAAACCTCATGGAGAACTTCCAGTACGAGAAGCCCGCGGACGCGCCGGCCATCTCCTCCTTCGTCCAGAAGCAGGACAATGGTCTCTCCTTCATCGATATGAAGGACCTGCCCTTCGACGATCCCCAGTGGGACAAGCTGATCGACCAGATGTCCGCTTCGGAGCTTTGCCAGGTCATCGGCGACCACATGGCCATGGATACGATCCCGTCCATCAGCTTCCCGGCTTACTCCGGCGGCGACGGACCGGATGGCTACCAGGCCGGCGGCATCCTGTATCCCGCCGAAATGGTCGTGGCCAGCACCTTCAACAAGGAACTGATCGCGGAGCGCGGCACCCTGTTCGCGGAAGAGAGCTACTGGATCGGCTTCCGCCACACCTACGCACCCGGCGGGAACCTGCACAGGACGCCGTATTCCGGAAGGAATTTCGAGTATTACTCCGAAGAACCCATCATGTCCTATTATTGCGGGGAACTGCAGTGCAAGGCCATGGCGGACAAGGGGCTCGCGGGCATGTTCAAGCATTTCTGCGGCAACGACCAGGAGACCAACCGCCACGGCGTTGCGACGTTCATGACGGAACAGACCTACCGGGAAGGACCGCTCCGCGGTTTTGAAGGCGGCCTGCAGGCCGGGCACAGCCTGGGCACGATGACGGCTTACAACCGGATCGGCTGCATCCCCACCGCCTCCGATTATGAAACCATGACGACCGTCCTCCGGAAGGAATGGGGCTTCCTCGGCATCAACATGACGGACTCCAGCAAGGACGCCGCGACCTACATGGGCACCGGCGACGCGCTGTATGCCGGCACGAACCAGTTCAACAACGACAGCGGGCGGACGGCGGAAGCGCTGAGCCTTCTGACGAAGACCCAGGACGGCTACATCTGGGGCAAGCTCCGGGAAGTCGCCCATTACTACCTGTATGCCATGAGCCGCTCGAACCTGGTCAACGGTCTCGAGAAGGGCGTGGAGGTCCAGGACTTTACCCCCTGGTGGAAACCCACGATGAACGCCATCAACATTGCCATCGGGATCCTCTTGCTGGGAAGCCTGATCATGTATGTGCTTTCCCTGCTCAATGAGCGGAAGGAGGAAAAGAATGCTTAAAGGTCGAAAACTTGGATTCTGGCTCGCCTTTGTGGGCGGACTGCTGGCGCTTGCAGGCGCCGCGGCCTACCTGATCGCATACGCTACGACCGCGGACCCGGTTAGCGGGGTCTGGGACAGGGTGTTCAAATGGCTGGTATTCGGCCTGATGGCCGGGGGCGGCGCTGTGGCGCTCCTCGGCGAATGGTTCCGGATCGGGTTTGCCCCGATCCTTGCCGGCGGGCTGATGGGTGTCGGCCTCGCCGCCCACCTGGTGGAAACCGCCTATCCGATCGCGGATGTACTGACCCGGGTGCCGTTCTTCGGCGGCAGCCTCCCGCTGGCCATGACGTTTACGGTAATCTTTGCCGCCGCCGTCCTTCTGACGACCGCCGCGGCATTCATGGAACACAATCAGTCGAAATAATAAAAAAAGGAGAACAGACATGAAAAAGTTTCTTGCACTGCTTATGGCAGCCCTGATGGTGCTCGCCCTCGCTTCCTGCGGCGGCGACAACAAGACCACGGAAGCCGGGACCACCGAGGCGCCCGCTTCCACGAAGACCTTCCAGTTCGCCGGCAAGTATGAAGAAGCCGGGGAATACGCTTCCATGCTGAACAACGCGTTCCTGCTTACCCTGAACGAGGATATGACCGCGGTCTGCGATAAGTACGCGTTCTCCATGTACGACACTTCCGACGCGGCCTCCAACAGGACCTATACCCAGTCCTACCTTTCCGGTACCTGGAAGGAAGTCGAGAAGGACGGCGTGCCCTGCCTGCAGATCAAGCTGGCTTACTACGACGCCAACGGCAACGCTTCCAACGCGACGACCAGCTACGCCTACGACGTGGCCGGCGAGTACAGCTTCGATATGACCTACCCCGTAACCCCCGGCCAGTCCTACACCAGGACCGTGACCATGACCGGTAAGGAAGGGACCCTGTATGCCGATGACAACGCGTTCATCCAGGCGAACAAGGCGGAATTCACCGCGCCCGAGAGCGTTGCGCAGTTTGTGGATTCCGAGAAGAATGTGACCGCGTACCTCCAGGAAGACGGCACCGTGCTGGTTTACAGCGGATATGACAAGTTTGCGGAAGGCAAGTGGTCCAACGGCGAAAACGGCCTCAGCATCACCATCGGCGGCAACGCGGTGGAACTGACGAAGGATGGCAACGCCGCGTCCTTCGGCCTCGTGCGCACCATGGGCGACTTCACCAACAATTACACCCTGAAGTGCAATGACATTTCCGTCCTGGGGACCCCCGAAGTGGCGGAAGACGCGCCTTACACCTGCGCCATGAACATGGGCGGCAACGAGACGAAGGCGGAACTGACCCTGAATGAAGACGGCACCGGCAACCTGAAGGTCTTCATGGATATGGCCGTGAAGTACACGAAGGTCGGCAGCGCGGTGGTGCTGGAGAGCGCCGGCGAACTGGCGGGCTATGCCGCCTCCATCTGGCAGAACATCGGCCACGCGTTCCTGCTGAACGAAGACAAGAGCATGGTTGCCCTGAAGGGCGCGTACAGCACCGACACCGGCCTTGCGTTCTACCTGACCGATGACACCGCGATGACCGCGGAGCTTCCGAGCTATCATTTCGCGAAGACCGGCTTCACCTACAAGCTGGAAGAGAACACCCTGACCGTGACGGCGCCCTCCGCGGACGACCTCGGCGCGTTCGCGCAGGTCTGGACCGGTATGGGCGGCGCGAAGTGGACGGTGAACGGCACCACTGCGACGAAGGCGGAATAACATGAAAAAAGGCTTTATCTGGAAAATTCTCACCCCTGTTTTTGCGGTCCTCCTGGCGGTCCTGATCGCGGCCATCCCGATCACGGGGATGTTCGAGAACGCCATCAACGTCGCGCTCGGGGCAAAGACCCAGGAGATCATCCCGGAAGAGGGCGCCAAGATCTATTTCTGGTCCGAATACGAAAACGAAGAGGACCTGGTGGCCTTTGAGAAGCAGCTTTGCCGGGATATCGAATCCGAAGGCGCGGCGCTGCTGATCAACCGGGACCATACGCTCCCCCTGGCAGCCGGGACGAAGTTTACCCCCTTCTCCCAGTCCAGCTTCAACCTGCTTTACGGCGGCACGGGTTCCGGCCAGGTTTCGTCGGACGACGCCGTCTCCCTGAAGTCCGCATTTGACACGGTGTTCGGTGAGAACGCGGTCAACCCGGACCAGTGGAAATTCTACGCGACCTGCGGCTATAAGCGGGTGAACGCCGCCACGACGGGCGGCAACCAGGGCCAGTACCGGATCAATGAGGTACCCTGGGAAAAATACACCGACGCGCTGAAGAATACCTGGAAGAACTACGGGGACGTCGCACTGGTCGTGCTGGCCCGTTCCGGCGGCGAAGGCGCGGACCTGCCCTCCGGGCTTGAAGAGCTGAAGCCCTACATGACCGACGGGGATTACTTAAAGCTCTGCAAGGAAGAACTGGACATGTTCGAGAACCTGCAGAAGCTGAAGGCGGACGGCACCTTTAAGAAGATCGTGGTGCTGCTGAACTCTTCCAACACCCTGCAGCTCGATTTCGTGGACAAGTACGGCATCGACGCGGTCCTGTGGATCGGCGACGTGGGTATGACGGGCATCTACGGTGTGGCGGATATCCTCGCGGGCAATGTGAACCCCTCCGGCCGGATCGTGGACACGTTCCTGAAGGACAACCATTCCAGCCCCGCCATGCAGAATTTCGGTGCGTACCGGTGGACGAACGGCGCGGATTACGGCGTCGCGACCGCCCAGAACAATACGGATCCCGGCATCGACAAGTGCAACCGGGACTACGTGGTCTACCAGGAAGGCATCTATGTGGGCTACCGTTACTACGAGACCCGCTACGAGGATTACGTGCTGAACCGCGGCAACGCCGGGAACTACAGCTATGACGCGGACGTGGCGTTCCCCTTCGGCTACGGCCTCTCCTATACGGAGTTCCAGTATTCGAACTTCAGCATCCAGGAGAAGGCAGACGCCTTCACCGTCAAGGTCGACGTGAAGAATACCGGTTCTGTGGACGGGAAGCACACCGTGCAGATCTACTTCCAGAGCCCCTACACGAAGTACGACATTGACAACCAGGTGGAGAAGGCGTCCGTGGAGCTCTGCGGCTTCGACAAGAAGATGATCCGTGCCGGTGAAACGGCGCATTTCACCATCGAAGTCCGGAAGGAAGACCTGACGAGCTACGACCACATGAACGCGAAGACCTACATCCTGGAAGACGGGGACTACTATTTCACCGTCGGAACGGATGCGCACAACGCCGTCAACAACATCCTGGCGGCGAAGGGCGCCGACGCCTCCCGCATGAGCGGGACCGGGGACGCGGCCCTGACCGCGAAGTGGACGAACGGCACATTTGACAAGACCACCTACGCGGTGTCTTCCGCGACCGGTAAGGCCATCACGAACCGTTTTGAGAACGCGGACCTGAACAAGTACGCCGGGAACGGCGGCCAGACCGTGACTTACCTCACCAGGAACGACTGGACGGGCACGTGGCCCCAGACCCAGGTCCTCCGGATTACGGAGCAGATGTGGGCGGACGGCCTGACCCATGAGGAGAGCGGCCGCCAGGCCATCGTGGACCGGATGAAGTCCGAGCTTTATCCCAGTGCGACCATGCCGTCTGTCGGCGTGGCGGGCACCCTGAACGCGGCGGATTTCTGTGAAGCGGAAGCGGACGACCCGCGCTGGGCGGACCTGGTCAGCATCATCCCATACAATGAGATGACCAACCTGGTCTATAACGGGTTCCATCTGACGCAGCCGGTGCCGAGCATCAACCTGCCCGGTACGAATGACAAGAACGGGCCCCACGGCGTCACGAAATCCCTGGTGGGTGGCGCTTCCGCCATGGCCTATACGTCCGAAGACGTAATGGCCGCTACGTACAACCTGGAACTCATCCACCACATGGGCAAATGCATCGGCGAAGATTTCCTGCATGCCACCGACGGCTCCGGCACGGTCTTCTCCGGCATCTACGGCCCCGGCGCGAACATCCACAGGACCCCCTACTGCGGACGTAACTTCGAGTATTACTCCGAAGACGGCTGGCTCTCCGGTGTGGTCAGCGCGGTGGAAGTCGCGGCGATCCAGGACAGGGGCGTGTATGTGTTTACGAAACACTTCGCGCTGAACGACCAGGAAGAAGGCCGGTACGGCATCGCTACCTGGTCCAATGAGCAGGCGATCCGTGAACTCTACCTGGAAGGCTTCGAAGGAAGCATCGTCAAGGGCGGCGGCATGGGCGTCATGAGCTCCTTCAACCGCCTGGGCGTGGTCTGGAGCGGCGCGCACTACGGCCTGATGACCGGGATCCTCCGGGACGAATGGGGCATGAAGGGCGCGGCCATCACAGACTGCTCCGTCTTCGCGAAGTACATGGATTACCGGTTCGGCGTCCTCGCCGGACAGGACCTCTGGGACGGCCACGGCAGCGGCATGGCGACCCTGGACGGGCTCCAGAATGACCCGGCCATCGTCACGGCGGTGCAGCGCGCGGTGAAGAATATCTGCTATTCGATCACCCACAGCCACGCCATGAACGTGGGTCACGCGACCATCCGCGTGATCACGCCCTGGTGGAAAGTGGCGCTCTTCGCAGCCTGCGGCGTGTTCGCGGTGCTGACGGCCCTGAGCGCGTTCATGCTGATCCGTTCCAGGAAGAAGAACGACTAAACGAAACCCGGCGGGATGCCGCCGGGAAGGAAAAAACAGGCCGGGTTTCCAATGGGAAGCCCGGACGTCAAGAACGCCCGGTATCTGCGAGAAGCAGGTGCCGGGCGTTTTACCGTGGGGCGGGGCGGGGAGGAGCCGGAAAAGGCCGCCCCGCCGTCGCGGCGTTCTGTTTTTATCTCCGGTACGGAACTTGATTGCCTGTATCCGTCTGCCCCGTCAGGTTGCCTTCCGCATCGAATGTATAGCGGAAAACGGTACAGTTGCCGCCGATTGAAAAAGAACTGGTTGCCGGAGAAAAGAACGTGGTCGTGATGCTTTCCACATCCCATTCCAACTGTCCAGGGGTATTGACAGACAGATCGCCGCCTAATGAACCTTTCACGGAGTAGAACGTCTTCGGAGTGCCGCTTTCCGGATCGCAGATGAGCAGCATCGCGGTGTAGTTGTTTCTTACGACCGGGGTCAGTTCTTCAGAGGAAATATCCCATCGCCAGCCCTCATTTGAGAATACATAATCGAGGATTGCGGCGATTTCGTGCCTTCCGCCCTCATCCTTCAGTTCCGGAACCGCATATGCGGAAAGGAAAACCTGTCCTTCGTATTCGGCCATATCCGTGATATAGTAATCAAACCCGTCTTCCTCATACGAGAAGCTGTCGGTCAGGGTGCCTTCCCGGTCCATTTTGTACAGAAGCGCGGTGTCTCCGGAAAACTGGTTCCAAAGCTGGATAATATAGCCGTCTCCCAGCCTTGCGGCATTCCGGATCCCGTAATTGCCCACTTCTGTTTTGTGGAAGCTGAGTTCTTTCCCGTTATCGTCATAGTGGCTGAGGCAGATATACTTTAAATCGCCTCTGCTGATGACCGCCCAGGTACCATCCCCGTTGGCCAGCATGGAAACCACATATTCATCTTTGAAACCATGGTAAAGGCGCTGCTGCCATACGATGTTTCCGTCTCCATCCACAAGGGCAATATACCCATAAGCGGTATCAGAAGGAGCGAAGGTTTCATTGTATCCCCAAAGCGCCGTACCTTCTTTTGTATACGCGTAATCCATGATACGGAAGTCCGTGAATTCCGCACTCCATAGCGGTTCTCCATCCTGATAGCATTCCAGGATGCTCTTCTCAAATACTTCAAAGCCTCGTTTTTCATCATAAGCGTACCGGGTATTCACGCGGCAGCTGATTCCTTTCCCGGATACGGAGTTCATCCAGACATTCTTATCCCAGAGAGCGGCAAGTTCTTCGGGTGTCGGCTCATGCTGCCGGATCTCCCAGCCGGGAACAGCCTGCCGGATTACTTCTGCAGTCTTCTCATACGAAAACGTTTTTTGTGTAATATCCCTGTAAACCGCCTTCACTTCCGATCTGCTCAATCCTTCCGCCGATAATCCGTTATTCTCAAAAAAAGCAACCGCATCCCTGTATTCCCTGGCTTCTGCCGCGACCGCAAAGCCCGCAGAACCGATGATGACGATGACAGCCAGGCACGCGGCCAATATCCCCCATCTGAATCGATGGGATGGCTTCCCGGTCCTGTTATCCTGTATGGGGCTTTGTGAAGCGGCTTCGCGGCTGCTGTCTGCGGCAAACAGGGTTGCTTCATCGATATATTTTTCGTCAATGTGACTGATGATCTGAGATACATTTTCTCTTTTCATTGGAATACGCCCTCCTTTTCCAGGTGTTGTTTCAGGGCTTTCCGGGTCCGGGAAAGCCGTACCGAAATGTAATGCCTGCTCCTGTGAAACAGTGCGGCAAGTTCTTCGATCGAATCGGCATGCCAGTAACGTCTGATAAACATGATCCGGCTCTGTCGGTCCAGTGTCTCAAGAAAACCATTGATGATTCCGGCAACTTCTTTGGCCATGATTTCATCCTCAACGGAGAAAGGTGCGGGAATACAATCCGCAATTTCATCCAGGGCAACGTCATAAATGCTGTTCCTTTTCTGAGCGGTGTTTTCATGGTATTTCTTGAGCGCAAGGTTCCGGACAATGCGGCAGACATAGCTCAGGAGCGGATCGGGTCTCTGAGGCGGTATTGTGTTCCAGACTCCGAGATAAGCGTCATTTACGCATTCTTCGGCATCAAGCCGGTTGTTCAGTATGTGATTGGCAACCTTGCTGCATATAGCGCCGTATTTGTTTGACAGTTCGATGATTGCCTGCTCTGAGCGCTCAAAGAACAATTCAATGATTTTACGATCGTCCAAGCTTTCACCCTCCTTCCTGCCTCACAGATATACTACGGTTTTGGGAGAAAATATCTCAACACATGATTCATACTGACCGGCCCTGCACGTCTTTGCGGCAGGAAACGCTTTCAGGTCCATGTGATCCGGTATCCCGCTGAAACGGAACACCGGATCAGAAGCCCGCCGTGATTACCATCGTAACCGGCGGGCTTTCTCTTTTTAACAGGCTGTGTTCCGGGAAGGCAGGCACTCAGGCCGGCCGTTCCTGTTTCTTCTTCCGGATGCGGCGGATCTTCCGGTCTCCGCCCGGGATCAGTTCCCGGATGAGGAGGAAGAAGAGCCGGCGGAAGACGCGTTCTGGCGGTCCTTGACCATATGCTGCAGGGTGATCAGGATGGCGATGACGGTCTTCTCCGCTTCCGGCTTATAGATATCGATGCTGTACTTGTCATGAATCGATAAGAACTTCTGCGAGATGACGGCGATGATCTGGCCGCTCCCGTCATAGAGTTCGAAGTTCAGGCCGAAAATATTGCCCTTCAGCTGCCAGCCCAGTTCCTCGATATTCGTGATGTCCTTCACGATATGGAAGAGCTCGTTCGAGATCTGGAAAGCGGTTCCGTCCGCCATGGTCACGAAATGACGCTCATGCAGCGAGAAGAACTTGCGCTCAATGTGCGCGACGTGCTGCCCCGCGGCGTCATAGATGTCCGTTTTGTCGTGCAGGGAGGGGAATTTCGTCTCCGAGCGGTAGATGACGTTCTCCGCATTGTCCACGATCGTGATCCTGTGGTGCAGGGAGAACACTTTGCTGGTGGTGAACAGGGAACGCGCGGGCTCCCCGAAACGCGCCACGTTGTTGACGTTCGCCGATTCTCCGGCTTCACGGAAGCGGAGGTATTTCGAGTCTGTTGCCATGGGATGGTCCTTCCTTTTTCGTATTTTTTGAACTGCCCGAAGGTGCGGGTCAGTTATGCACATGAATCGGAACAGCCCGGTTCAGTCGGAAAGCAGCCGCTTCAGCAGCTGTTCCCGGTTCCGGATGAACAGTTCCGTAATCCGGTAGCTCCCGGTTTCCTCGTAAGCGCAGGGGCGGATGGACCCGTCGTCGAACGTCAGGATCCCCGCGCCGGGCAGCGCGAGCAGGATGGGGGCGTGCGTGGCGATGATGAACTGGGCGCCCGCGTCCGCGCAGCGGCTGATCTGCCGGAGCAGGGTCAGCTGGCGCTGCGGCGAAAGCGCCGCCTCCGGCTCATCCAGGAGATACAGCCCGTCCGGCCGGAAATCCCCGGCCAGGGAAAGGAAGCTCTCCCCGTGGGATCGCTCATGAAAATGTTTCGGCACCCCGCCCGGTCCGCGGCTGTATTCCTCTTCCCGCGTCGCCACGTTATAAAAACTCTCCGCGCGGAGGAAATACCCCGACCGGGCCCTACGGACGCCTCTGGACAGCCGCAGGGCCGTATGCAGATCCGAATGCGAATCATAGGTGGAGAAGCTGTAATTCCGGGTGCCGCCCTCCGGGTTGAAGCCGGACGCGACGGCGATGGCTTCCAGCAGGGTGGACTTCCCGGTGCCGTTCTCCCCCACGAAAAAGGTCACGGGGTGCGCCAGCGGGATCTCGGAAACCCCGGACAGGGCAGGGATCCCCCTCAGGTAACTCTCCTCCGGGATCCGCGTCCAGTCGATCAGGACCCGGTTGATGAACAGGGTATTCATGCCTCTTCCTGCGGGGGCTGCCACACGAACAGGCCTTCCGCGGCGGCCAGCGTCCGGATGCGGGAGAGCAGCCGCTCATCCGGGTGGTACACGGTCATGGACGTGTCTTCCGGGTCCGACGCGACGACGCTGTCCCCGATGAAGACGCAGGTATAGCGGCGGTGGATCCAGTCTTCCAGGACTTCCGGCGCGGGATTCCGCACCTCTTCCGTGTCCGCCGCGGCCAGGACGTCATAATAGCAGCAGAGCTTCAGGAGCAGGTCCGATTTCTTCTGCCGGGTGTCCGGGCGGCGCAGGAAATACTGCTCCGCGGGGAAATACCGGTGGCCCTTGTCCGCCGGGACCTGTTCCGGAAGGATGTCGATCACCCAGAAAGGATCGGTAAAAAGATCGTCCATGCGTCCTCCTCATTGCCCGGGTCAGGAGCCCCGGAGCGCCTTCTCCGCCATCTCCCGGTAGGATTCCTTCACGGATTCCGGCGACACGATCCGCATCTCCCCTTCCCAGCCGAATACCCAGCTGAAGAACGTGGGGGAGGGGCATACGTCCGCCCGGACCGTAAAATGGCCCTCGTCCGCCACCGCCACGGAGACGGATTTTCCAAACTGGTCGATGACCGCGTTCATGATGCGGTTCGCGCAGTACAGTTCCACCGTGACCGGGCAGTCCGTATCAAACATGCGGAAAACCGACCGGGAATAGGCGTCCACGTCAAAATTCGCCGGCGCGGGGATGGCCTCCTCCTCCGTGATCTCCGGCGCTTTATAGAAGCGGTCGAGGCGGAAGCTCTGGACCATGCCGCGCCGCTCGCTGAACCCGACGACGTAATAATAATCCCCGTTCCAGATCAGGGCGTAGGGGCTCACCTTGTAGTATTCGCCGTTGTGGCGGATCACCTTGCGCTTCGACGGGCTGTAATCCGCGTACTGGAAGCGGATCTTCCGGTTCCGGTCGATCGCTTCATTGACCGCGTCCACGATGTAATAGCCGCCCTCGTTCTCCGACTTGACCCGCCCTTCCACGTGCACATGGCGGCGCAGCCGCTCGGCATTATGCTCGGACGTCAGAGAGAGGAGCTTCTCGATCAGCGCCTCGCTCTTCTTCTTCGTGATGAACCTGGAAGAGGAGACCGCGTCGATCAGGATCTTCAGCTCCGGGACGTCGAAGGTCTGCGTATCCGCGTAGTAGGAATTACTCTGGGAGCGGATGGTCTCAATGCTGAAGCCGCACCGCCGCAGCGCTTCCAGGTCATTCGCGAGGGTATTCCGGTTCACGTCGATACCGTAGCAGTGCTTCAGGTCGCGGATCAGCTGCCCGGTGGAAATGGGGTGGTCCGCGTCCGAGTGCTTCAGCAGGTGCTGGCAGAGGTAAAGAATTCTGTATTTATTGCCTGTATCCATATCTTCTCCCGGGGGTAAAACCTTAAGATGCCGGCGCCGTACCGCCGGACACCGGTCCTTATGCGGCCATTATACTATAAATGTGCGCGAAGTCAATCCAAATCGCCTGAATATTCAGGCAGATTCGGCGCATGGGGAAGCGGGGCGGGGCCTGCCGGGCGGGCGCTCCCCGCGGATGGTCACGCGGTACGGTTCAGCCCCGCTCCGCGACCATATCCGTCAGCGCGTACGCCAGGAGCGCCGCCGGGTCCCCGTCCGGCCGGATCCATTCCCCGACGTATTCCTCCGGGAGGATCAGCGGCATCCGGTCATGGATCCTGCGGAGCGCCTCCGAAGGTTCCCGCGTGAGCACCGCGAAGACCGGGAACCCCTCTTCGATGCGGTAAAGCCCCGCGAGCCAGGTCATGGACGCCCCCCGGGGCTGGATCATGTACCGGACCGCGGAGGACGGGCGCGGGCCCCCCTGCGCGGGCGTCTGCGCGGACGGCGCCGGGTGTTCCCACTCATAATACCAGGACGCCGGGATGACGCAGCGGTGCTTCGCCCAGGCCTCCCGGAACATGGAGCGCTCCGGGGCCGTCTCCGTCCGGGCGTTTACGACCGGCGGGCGGCCCGGGATCCGGAAGCCCCAGCGCATGGGGAACGTCCCCCGCGCACCGGTCTTCCCCGGCGCCACGACCGGCACGACGTCCGTGGGACGGATCTCCCCGGACGTCAGGACCGCGGACCCGGCGTGGATAAACTTCCTGTAAAGCGGGGACCTGCGGACCTCTTCCAGGAGCGTCTTCAGTTCCTCCGTCTCCGGTTCTATATAAAAACGAGTACACATCTTACGTCGGCCATCCTCCGCTTATTCCGGGGCCCCCGCACCCGCCGGGGCCCCCGTTACGCCGCCAGTATACCAAACATCTGTTCGGTTTGCAAGGACATTTTCCGGAAAAACGGGGACCTGCCCCGGAATTCAGGCAGCCTTATCCGTTTTTTGCAATCATAAAGAGCGGTCATGCATTTGACTTCCGTTCAAGGCGGACGTTATACTGAAAGAAAAAACGGAGGTATGACCATGAAAAGACATTCACTGATGCGGATCGCGTCCTGCCTGCTCCTGGCGGCGGCCCTGCTGTTTTCCGCGGTTTCCTGTAAGGCGCCGGAGCCTGCGAAGCCGTCGAAGACCCATGACCGCGAGACCTTTATCCAGACCGGCACGAGCAAGATCCTTCCCCACGATTTCGTGGACGGGAAGTGCAAATACTGCGATGCTGAGACCGTCTTTTTCCAGACCGCGCTGAGCGACGGGACGAACATCCTGACGACGGCCCAGCCCGCGGACAAGCAGGGAACGGTTTCGGAGATCTGGTACAAGACCCGGGCGTACGGCCTGGAGGCGCAGGACAGCAGCCTTGGGGAGCTGCACATTGTGAAGCGCGCGTTCGTCTATACGCCGGCCGGCTACAACCCGGAGGACAAGACGAAGAAGTACAACGTCATGTTCAAGCTCCATGGCAATAAGGTCCACGAGGGTTACTGGTTCCGGAAGGGCTCCTACGAGCGGGACAGCTCCCCCTATGTGGGCGGCTACGGGACGGAAAATGTTCTGGACTATATGATGGCGAACGGCCTCTGCGAGGACACCATCGTGGTGACGCCGACCATTTACGCGTACTATTATAACGAGAAGCAGGGCGATTCCGTCGGCGGCGACGATGAGATCAATGGGATCTATTACGGATACATTGACCCGGATTACGCGGGGATCGACACGGCGGCGCCCACGAAGGCGGAGGGCGACGTGGACGGCAACTGGTGGAAGGAATTCGTCTATGACCTGCTTCCCTACGTCGTGGATCATTACAATACCTACGCGGCCTCTTCGTCGGAGGCGGACATGATCGCGGCCCGCGACCATGTGGCCTTTACCGGGCTGTTCCGGTCGGAAGCGCTCGCGAACGCCGTGTTCTCGAACTGCATCCCGTACCTGTCCTATATCGGCTTCGAGACCGGTTACATCGCGGGGCAGGCCTTCATCGACAAGTACAACGCCGATTACAAGGGAAAATACGATATCAAATACATGCTGGTGAGCTGCGGCGAGCAGGAGGACCCGGAGGGGGATATCGAGGACATGCTGCGCATTAAGAACGCGCTGGGCCTGAAGCAGGGTTCGGATATCAGGAACGGCGACCAGACGGAGTTCATTTACATCAGCAAGGCCGCCCACAACTATAAGACCTGGATCACGGACCTTTACAATGAGCTCCTGGTCTTCTTCAAGAAGTAAGACGTACACGCGCCCCGGGGCAACCCGGGAAAACAGAAAAACGCACGCCCGGGAAGGGGTGCGGCAGGGTGCAGGGCCTCCGGGCCCTGCGCTTTTTTATCCCCTGCGCCCGGCCGACCGGCGGCCGGACGGGGACCGTCGCCGGCATCTTCCGAAGCCCGGCAGAAGCAGACACCGCTGAATTGTTCTCAAAATTACAGAGATACTTTTCAAAATCAAATTCATATGGTATAATCAGGAATGATAAAATATAAAACCGCATTCCGTAAGGGCCGCCCGCCCCATACAGGTTCCCTTACCGGATGGCCCGCCTGCGGGCAGCGTCCGGCGGCGGGAGCGGCCCCCAAGGCGCCGGATTTGGGGGATAGACGGCCTTCCCCTTTCCGGGGCAGGAATTCCCGGGGAAGGCCGGTTCCGGCCGTAAAGAGGCCTTTTTCGCGCCCAGGGCAGGCTTTTTTGCCGGATCCGCCCGGCAGCCGTTCTGCCGCAGCTTCCCGGTGCTTTCAGACCGTATCCGAAAACCCGCCCGGCAGCCACTTCCCGGCGTTCTTTGCCGGTATCCCCATGTGCTGCCCGGTGCCGCCCTCAACCCGGGTCTTTACCCCCACCCCAGGCCCCACCGGCCGAAAGGAGCGTTATCGATGACAGGAAACAGAAAGAACAGAA
>JAGDAW010000051.1 GCA_017959345.1 Lachnospiraceae bacterium
CGTATACACGTGTCCTTGCTCGAATCTCTGGGTGCTCGATCCCACATCAAGATAATACTCGTCGGTCTGATCAAACCACTCGACGAACGAAACGTAATAATTCGCATTAAGCGGGACCCTCGGGTTGTAATCCGGCACCAGGCCGGCGGCGGGCGTACCGACCGTCACACTGACGGACGAAACCACGGTGCGGCTGGGCAGCAGGTCATCCGCCGCAGGCACCCGTATCTGAAGGCCCGGGGCTTCCTTGTACCCACCGGTCACGTTCGCGCCGTACACCGCCTGCGGGACTAACATCACCGCAAGCAGGACCGCAAGGATGAGACTGGTTCCTCTTTTCATCATAAAACCTCCTGTTCATTAAAAAAAGTGTTTTTCTTCCCGCACAACGTCCGGTGCCTCCTGCCCGGAACCGGTGTCCGCCGGCATCTTCCCGCTCTGGCAGCCATGATGCCGGGGGAAAACAGAGAGATCCGGAGTGCTTTTCATATACGCATGCGCAGCGGAAGATCTATACACGCATGGGGCGGATCCTCCCTCTTCGTGCGTCCTCTGAGGCAGGAAAGCAGGCCGTTTCCCCATCTTCAGGCAATCCTCCGGCGGGAAACCGCGCTTAACCCTGATACCACTATAATACAGAATGCCCCAATATTCAAGTTCGAAATCATTTTTTTCCGTGAAAAATCAACAGTAACAGCCCCCCGGCCGTCCTCCGCCGTCCCCGTTTCTCCCGGGACGGCCTTCAACAGGACGGGGCCGGACAGCATCTGTTCCTGTCCGGCCCCGCATGTATATACTCCGAGTCCTGTTGGAGAGCCCGGGATCCGCGTGTTACGGTTTCACCCAGTACCCGTCCCGGTCAAATGTGTACGCCTTCCCGTCTATCCGGACGGTCGTGTTCTTCGCGGCCCAGCCCGACGTGTCGGTATAGCGCCAGCCCCTGCTGTCCTGCTTCCAGGACGCCTTGTACGGGTAGGTCCAGGTGCCGTCCGCATTCAGCCAGTACCCGTCGTACCACTCGCCGGAAGCCATGGCGCCCGAAGACCTGAAGTAATACCAGTCCTGCCCGATCTGCTTCCAGCCCGTCGCCATGGAGCCGTACGTATTGAAATAGTACCACGCGCCGCCGTCCTTCACCCAGCCGGTCGCCATGCGCCCGTCCGCCTTGAAATAATACCACTTCCCGGAATCCTCGAGCCATCCGGAGACCATCTTTCCGGATTCCCGGAAACAGTACCAGTCCTGCCCGATCTTTGCCCAGCCCGTCGCCATATTTCCGTTGGACGCGAAATAATACCAGCTCCCGCCGATCTCGGCCCAGCCGGTCTGCATGGCGCAGTCGTCCTTCAGGTAATACCAGAACCGCCCGACCTGCTTCCAGCCGGTCACCATATACCCGGCGGCGTCGAAGTAATACCATTTCCCGTTGATCTGCTTCCACTGGTTCGCCGGATAGGTCCCGTCCGGGTTCAGGTACCACCAGCCCCTCGAATTCTTCCTCCAGCCGCTGCTCACGGTGGGAAGGAGCACCACACGGGTCGCAAAGGCCCCGTCCGAATTCATGATGTTCGTATCCAGCACGAACGCGTCCGCAGGCTCAGAGACCTTCACCCCGGACCCGAGGACGATGTGCCCCCCGCCGACGTTCTCTATGGCCTTCTGCTCCCCTTCCAGTACGACGCTCGTGATCGTGTTCCGGACCTCCAGCTCCGCGTACTCCAGACGGACGCCGTGTTCCCGGCCGGTCGCACAGACCGTACCCCCGTCGATCAGGAGTTTCCCGTGATCCACGTAGATGCCGGCGCCCTGGGGCCCGTCCGCGTTCACGGTCCCGCCGCTGATCACGATGTCCTTCGCGCGGATGCCCGAGAACCAGCCGTCCGCGTTCACCGTACCCCCGGTGATCGTGACGGTCCCGCCCGCGGCGATGGCCAGGGCCCCGGTTACGGTATGGATCGTCCCGCCGATGATCCGCATGTCCCCGCTGCAGTAGATGGCTTCAAACGGGCCGGCCGCGGAAATGTCCGCGTCCAGCGTCAGGTTCCCGCCGGATACCGTGACGGCCCCGTAATGACCGTCCAGCTCCGCGCTGCCCCGGACCGTAAGGTCGAACCCGGAAGCGTAGATCTGGTAGTAGGAATTGTGGTTGCCGCTGACATCCGGATTCTCCAGGGTCAGCACGCCGGTCGCCGGGTCAAAGGAAGCCGACCCGCCGTCCCCCAGGATGTCGGACCGGTTCGACGGGGTCACCTGGACGTCGCCGAGCCACAGGTATCCGGAGGAAACGGCCACCAGCCCGGTCCGGATCGTCAGCTTCGTCCGGTCGTCGTTCAGGTATTTGACCTCGATCACGAGGTCATTCAGCCCCACGTAGCAGTTTTCGGCAAAGACGCGGCCGCCCTTCGCGGACAGGATGATCTCCGCATAAAACAGCTGGCCTTCCTCCATCACGGCCGCGGTGCCTCCGGCGGGCCTGTTCCACGTCGCGTACGAGACTTCAAACCCGTACCCGCCTTCGACGGTCACGACGGCGGGGAACCCGGCATTCACATCCGGATTCGTGTCACCCGGGACGGGCAGGCGGATCCCAAGATTCGCCTGGCTGATCTCGGACTCCTCGATGAACACCACGGTCACATAATCGATTACGCTCCCGCTGCTTGTCGTGGAGACGGTAAAGGAATACGTGCCGCCCGACACACCGTCCCTGTAGATCATCACCTCGCCGTACGCGATGACGAACAGTTTGAACCCGGGCTTCGGGGACGCATAGACCGTCACCCGGTCCCCCAGCGCGGCACGCGTCACGCTGAGCTGCGCGGTCCCGCCTTCCGCATCGATGTATTCCTGGTCCTTGTCCAGCGTATGCACGGTAAGGGAGAGATCGATGAGTTCATCCGCGCGGGCCCCGATCCCCGTCCCGCCGAACACACACGCGGCCATCAGGAACGCGAGGAGAAGAGCCATGCCCTTCCGGAAAACATTCTTCATCTGTTCCATGTAAATCCTCCATTTTTCCGGGGTACCGGGCCCCGTTCCCGTCTGACCGGCCGCGCGGAAAATGTCTCCGCCTGCCCGGTTCCGTTATTCTTCCTCGTACTGGAGCCGGTACAGTTCATAGTATGCGCCGCGTTTCTCCAGCAGTTCGAAATGGTTCCCCTCTTCCACGATCTCCCCGTGGTTGATCACGATGATCTTATCCGAATGCTGGATGGTGGACAGCCGGTGCGCCACGATCAGCATGGTGCCGATGTTCTTCATCTTCTCCAGCGAATCCTGGATCAGGAGTTCGGTCTCCGTGTCGATGTTCGCGGTGGCCTCGTCCAGGATCATGACAGAGGGCTTATGGATGATGGTCCGCGCGAAGGACAGGAGCTGGCGCTGGCCTGCGGAGAAATTATTGCCCTTCTCCCGGACTTCCTCGTCAAGGCCGGCCGGCAGCCGGTCGATGAAATGATCCGCGTTCACGTACCGGCACGCTTCCCGGATCTCCTCGTCCGTAAAGGACTCCTCCCGGAGCACGATGTTCGACCGGATGGTGCCCGCGAACAGGAACACGTCCTGGAGCATCTGCCCGAAATGTTTCCTGAGCGACTGGATCCGGTAAGAACGGATGTCCTTCCCGTCGATCAGGATCTGGCCTTTCTGGATGTCGTAGTTCCGGACGACGAGCCCGAGGATCGTCGTCTTCCCGGCGCCGGTCGCGCCGACGAAGGCCACGGTCTCCTTCGGGTTCACGTGGAAGGACACGTCCTTCAGGATCCAGTTCTCCCCCTCATACGCGAACCAGACGTTGCGGAACTCGATCTCCCCGCGGATCTCCTCCGCTTCCTGCGCGTCCGCCTCGTCCCGGATCTCCGGCACGATGTCCATCACGCTCAGGATCTTCTCCGCGGACGCGAACGCGGACTGCAGGCGGTTGAAGATCTCCGCCAGGTTCTGGATGGGGTTGAAAAATGTACTCAGGTACATGTAGAAGCTGACCAGGACCGCGGAGGTGATCTGCTGCCCCAGGAACGTCACGCGGTCGATATAGCCGCGCGCGCTCAGGTACAGGAGGCACAGCACGGAAGAAATATAGAGCAGGTAGACCATGGGCCTGAAGATGGAGAATACCATCATCTGCTGCCGCCTGGCCCTGCACTGCGCTTCGTTTTTCTCCCGGAATTCGCCGAGCTTCTTCTCCTCGTTGTTGAAGATCTGCGTGATCTTGATCCCCGACAGGTTCTCCGACAGGAAAATGTTGATGCCCGTGGTCGCGTCCTTCACCCGCCGGAACGTCATGCGGGCGAACTTCCGGAACACGAACGTGAACAGCACGATGAACGGCGTGAAGCAGAGCACCATCAGCGTCAGCTCGTAGTTCAGGACGAGCATGGAGGCCAGCACGGCAACGATCGTGAACGCGTTCTTGATCAGGTTCGTCAGGATATTCGTGAAAATACCGCTGATGGCGTTCGTGTCGTTGCATTCGCGGGTGACCAGCGTCCCCACCGGGATGTTGTGCAGCTGGTTGTGGGACAGCCCCTCGATATGGCGGAACAGGTCTTCGCGGATGGCGGTCAGGATCTTCTGGCCGATCTTCTGCAGGATGATGGCCTCCGTGTAGGTGGCGCCGCACGACACCACGAGGATGGTCCCGAACACGATCAGCTTCGAGTAGACTTCGCCCATCTCGAAGGGGGCCTTCACGATCTCCTGGATCCGGCCCACGATCAGCGGGCTCAGGATGTCGTAGCCGATGGACAGCGCCATCAGCACCAGGATCAGGATGTAGTACGGCCAGTAAGGCTTCGCGTACGGGGCAATGCGCCGCACGATCTCCGAATCCTTCATATGGCGCTCGAAACCGATCGCCTCTTTCTTGTCCTTGATGGAGGCGTACGCGATGATGGCCGCGGCGGTCAGCGTGCCGATGACGGCACCGACGATGAGCACAGGATAGTAAGCGTACATGTTATGCATACTCCTTTCTCTCGTCTTCCAGACGCTGCATCTCCACCATCTCCCGGTACGCTTCGCAGCGTTCCAGCAGCTCGTGATGGGTGCCCGCGTCCACCAGCTTCCCGTCTTCCAGGAATATGATCTTGTCCATATGTTCGATGGTCGTGATCCGGTGGGCGATCAGGATCAGGGTCTTCCCCTCCCGCGTCTCCTTCAGGTGCTCGAGGATCGACTTCTCCGTCTTCGTATCCACGGCGGATACGGAGTCGTCCAGGATCAGGATATCGGCCTCCTTCAGGAGCGCCCGCGCGATGGAAATGCGCTGCTTCTGGCCGCCGGAAACCGTGACGCCGTTCTCGCCGAGCACCGTATCGTACTTCTCCTCGAACTCCATGATGTTGTCGTGGACGTCCGCGAGCCGGGCCGCTTCCATGATGGCCTTCCGGTCCTTGTCGTCCGGCAGGGAGAAGGCAATGTTCTGGCTGATGCGCTCGGAGAACAGGAAGTTGTCCTGGGGCACATAGGCAATGTGCTTCCGGACCGCCTGGATGGGCATCGTGTTGACGTCCTTCCCGTCGATGAAGACGGTGCCGTCCGGCACATTGTACGTGCGGGCAATGAGGTCCACCACCGTGGTCTTCCCGCAGCCGGTGCGCCCGATCAGGCCGACATGCTCCCCGGCCGCGATCTTAAAGGACACGTGATGGAGCTGTTCGATCTCCGAATCCGGGAACGAGAACGACAGGTCCCGGAACTCGATGGCGCCGCGGATCTCCGGATCCGGGTCGGTGATCTTCGAAGGATCATCCTTCACGTCCACCGGGGCGTCCAGGAATTCGCCGACGCGCTTCAGGGAGGCCTTCCCGCGGGCGCCCATGTCGATCAGGAACGAGACCGCCAGGATGGGCCAGATGATGCTGGTGAAATAGGTGATGAACTCGATCAGCTGGCCGGCGTTGAAGACGCCCTTGTAGACGAGGTAGGAACCGTATCCCAGGATGACGCCGATGACGGTCTCCACGAACATCGTGATCATCACGTCCATCAGCGTGGAAATCCGCGTATACTGAACGTTCACCTCTTCATTCTCCTTGCTGAGCTTCCGGAACGCGTGCAGTTCCTTCACTTCTTTCGCGAACGCCTTGATGACCGCGATGCCCGTGAACGACTCCTGGGAGAAGTCCGACAGCGCGGAGAACTTCTCCTGGCGCTCTTCCCACTTGTCCGTCATGAGCTTCCCGACGGTGGTCGCCGCGATGAACAGGAACACCATGGGGACCATGCTGAACAGCGTCATCAGGGGGTCCATGCGGATCATCTTGATGAACGCCATGGAACCCAGGATCAGGGCGTCGAAGAACATGAGCATCCCGTCGCCGAAGCATTCGTTGATCGTATCCAGGTCGTTCGTGAAGAGCGACATCAGGTTCCCGACCTTATTCCTGTGGTAATACTGCTGGGAAAGGTCCTTCGCGTGATCGAACATCTCGTCCCGGATGTCCCGCTCCACGAAGATCGCGGAGCCGAAGAACCCGTATCTCCAGGCAAAGCGGCCCAGCGCGATGAACGCGATGATGAACAGCAGCGGCCGGCAGATATGGACCAGAAGGAACTCCAGGTCGAACGTCTTCATCTCCCCGTTCAGTTCCACCACGCCCTCGTTCATGCCGTTGATGACCATCCGGTACAGTTCGGGCACTTTCAGGTTCAGGTAGTCCACCACGAGCAGCGCCGCCAGGCCGAGCAGGACCATCCATGCGTATTTGAGATAATATTTGTTGATGTGTTTGCCGAAAATCACGTGTGACTCCTCCTCGGGGGATCAGTCCCGCATATCCCCCGGTTTCTTCGACAGCACCGCCACCACTTCGATGTTCTGCGTGCCGGCGAACATGTCCACCGCGCAGGCCCGCTCCACCCTGTAGCCGGAAGCTTTAAATACTTCGATGTCCCGCACCAGCGACGTGGGCTTGCAGGAAATGTATACG
>JAGDAW010000052.1 GCA_017959345.1 Lachnospiraceae bacterium
TCGTGGTGTCCGGGGAACTGGACCCGGTCGGCGGGAAGGCCGCCGTGGAACAGGTCTCCGCGGGGTATAAAACCCTCGGACTGGCGGATGTGGAAGCGAAGATCTATACGGGGGACCGGCACGAGATCCTGAACGAGGACGACCGGGAGACGGTATACCGCGATCTCGCGGCGTGGATCCTGGCGCGGATCTAAAAAACGAATGGACGTGCCGCCGGACAGGGCGGTAGGCCGGTCATAAACAAAAGGAACGGGCCGCGGGGTATTGATACACCCTGCGGCCCGTTCCTGTTCCTTATGAGGCGCGGTGAAACGCCCGCTGCGTCAGCCCTTGGAAGCCAGGTACGTATTCAGTTCTTCCACGACCTGGTCCGCGTCGATGCCGTGGACCATGCAGGCCAGCTCGATCGATTCCCCCTGGGAAGCGGGGCAGCCGAGGCAGTGCATGCCGGCGCCCATCAGGATGGGGGCGACGGTGGGGTCCAGACGGAGCAGGTCCCCGATCAGGGTGTCTTTATTAATCTGTGCCATAGTGGTTACCTCCTGTGATTTCTGTAAGGCCTTCCGGGGCCATGGGCGTCACGGACGCCGGAACCCCCGTAAAAGGCGGTGGACGGTCTCTGTGCTCCGGGCAGGGGATACGGGTCCGCGCCGGTATTCCCGGAGTGAACAGGCGGCGTTTCTCCGCATGATGCGGGAACGGTACCCCCAAACAGGGTTATTATAAGGACTTCCCGGGAAATGTCAAGCGCTGTACACGGGAAATTCACAAAAAACCCGCCGCGCCCGCTCAGGACTCCTCATACTTCATGTGCTCGAGCAGGATGCGCAGGGTCGCGGTCGTCGCGGACATATTTTCCAGGTCGGTCATGATCTTCTCGAAATCCCGCTTCTCGTCCTCGTCGATCTTCCCGTCCGCGGCGATCTCGATCAGCCGGTTCTTATGTCTGTCCAGCCGGTTCAGGGAATTCAGGACTTCCAGCGTGATCTGCTGCAGGTCCTTCAGCGTGACGGGCGTCACGTATTTCATGCCGATGGGGCATTCGTTCGTGCAGTAATAGTTGCAGAGCACCGCGTTCCGGTAGCTCTCCGACATGGCGAGGATCTCGTCCGGGTGGGGCAGGAGCCTGCCGCTCTCGATCTTCTCGATCCGGTCCTCGGAGACGAAGACCATGGATTCGCCCGCCTGTTCGCGGGTCAGGCCGGCGTTCTCGCGGCTGATCTGGTAAATGTTTTTGTTTTCGCGGACGGATTTTCTGCCCATGGCGCGCCTCCTGTGGTTCGGATCCCGGTACGGCTGGATAGGCCGGCCGCGGGACCGTATTTTCTCTATGATACAACAACCCGGACGCTTTTTCAACCGTGTTTTCGGGGAAGGCGGAAAGGGCGTCGTCCCCGCAGTATTCAAATTGCAAGGTCTACTGTGATAATTACAATTCTATTTCTTGCATAATGCATATATAATCGTGAACAGGGCAAAAGGCCGCCTGCCGCGGGGCGCGTTTTTCCCCCCGCGGCGGACATCACACCGGGCGCCGGGGGCGCCTTGCGTCTGCGGCCGGCCGTGAAATAACCGGCAGCGGGTTTCCAGGAGGGAAGTTGTGTCTTCGGGTGAAGTGATACTCCAGGTAAAGAATATGTACAAGAATTTCGGGGCTACGGTCGCGCTGAATGATGTCAGCTTCGTCCTCTGCAGGGGCGAGATCCGCGGCCTCGTGGGTGAGAACGGTTCCGGGAAGTCCACCGTTTCTTCCATCATCGCCGGCATCCAGCCCGCGACGAAGGGGGAGATGGTTTATAAGGGCAAGCCGTGGAAGCCGGAGAGCACGCTGAAAGCGCAGGAAGCCGGGATCGGCATGATCATGCAGGAAGCGGGCACCATCCCGAACATCACCGTGGCGGAGAACATTTTCCTCGGCCACGAGGACCTGTTCATGGGGATGACGCGGCTTGCCGACAGCCGGAAGAAGATGAACGACCGGTGCCGGGAACTGTTCGACAGCCTCGGCCTGACAGGGCTCGGGCTGGAACCGGACATGGTCACGGGGGAACTGGACA
>JAGDAW010000053.1 GCA_017959345.1 Lachnospiraceae bacterium
GGCGCCCTCCTTTCCGGGCGCACGCTGCCGGATGTACCTTCCCCAAGACACTAAAAAAATTGAAAAATCTGTGAAGTTGGCACTCGGCGCTTGACAGTGCTAACAGCGGGTGCTATAGTAAGGCCGTTGCGGAGCAGTCCGCAATGGCTTTTTTATGTGCGGCAGGCGGACGGCCTGCGAAGCGCGCCGGGGATCCTTTCCTTACCCCCGGCATCATCATCTTGAAAGGACCGTGTGTTTTATGACTGAGCGAAACGGCAATTTATCCATTGAGAGCGAGAACATATTTCCGATTATTAAGAAATGGCTGTATTCGGACCATGACATTTTCCTCCGGGAGATGGTCTCGAACGGCAGCGACGCGATTACGAAGCGGAAGAAGCTTTCCCTGGTAGGGGAGGCGGTGCTTCCGGACGACTACAAACCGCAGATACAGGTCTCCGTCAGTTCCGCGAACAAGACCATGTCGGTCACCGATAACGGGATCGGCATGACGGCGGACGAGGTGGACCGCTACATCAACCAGATCGCGTTCTCCGGCGCGGCGGATTTCCTGAAGCAGTATAAGGATAAGGCCAATGAAGACCAGATCATCGGCCATTTCGGCCTGGGCTTCTACTCGGCCTTCATGGTCGCGAAGAAGGTGACCATCGACTCCCTTTCCTTCCGGGAAGGCGCGGAACCCGTCTACTGGGAATCCGACAGCGGCGTCGACTTCACGATGAAAGACGGGACCCGGACGGAGCCCGGTACCACGGTCACATTGTACTTTGCGGAGGACAGCTACGAATTCAGCAATGAATACCGGGTGCGCGAAGTCCTGGAGAAGTACTGCTCGTTCATGCCCTATGAGATCTACCTGGTCAACGCGGACGCGCCGGCGAAGGCGCCGAAGGAGGGGGAAGAGGCGAAGGAAGAGGCCCCGAAGCCGGTCAATGAGACCGTCCCGCTCTGGAGCAAGCACCCGAACGAGTGCACGGATGAGGATTATAAGGCGTTCTACAGGAAGGTTTTCCACGACTACCGGGAACCGCTGTTCTGGATCCACCTGAACATGGACTACCCCTTCAACCTGAAGGGCATCCTGTATTTCCCGAAGATCAACCTGGGCTACGATTCCCTGGAAGGCACGATCAAGCTTTATAACAGCCAGGTATTCGTCGCGGACAACATCAAAGAGGTCATCCCGGAGTACATGATGCTCCTGAAGGGCTGCATCGACTGCCCCGACCTGCCGCTGAACGTCAGCCGCTCGGCGCTCCAGAACGACGGCTTCGTGAAGAAGATCCAGGACTACATCAGCAAGAAGATCGCAGACAAGCTGTCCGGCTTCTGCAAGGTGGACCGCGAATTCTACGAGAAGAACTGGGAATCCATCAGCCCGTTCGTGAAATACGGCTGCCTGAAGGACGAGAAGTTCTGTAAGAAGATGACGGATTACGTCCTCTTCAAGGACATTTACGGGAAGTACCAGGTGCTGCCGGAATGCCTCGAAGTGAAGCCGGTCGACCTGCCGGAAGAAGAGGACGGAGAGAAGGCGGAAGGCGCCGCAGAAGCGCCGGAAAGCACGGATAAAGCGGACGGCGCCTCGGTCGCGGAGGAACAGGGGGACGCCGCTAAGGACGCGGAAAACACGGCTTCTGAAGGCGCAGAAGGCGCCGTGGAAGATGCAGCCGCGGAAGATACGGAAAATGCAGCCGCCGAACCGGAGAAGAAGGAGAAAACCGTCTACTACGTCACGGACGCCGTGCAGCAGAGCCAGTACATCAATATGTTCAAGAAGGCGAAGATGACCGCGGTCCTCCTGCCGGACGAGATCGACATGCCCTTCATCCACCAGCTGGAGATGAAGAATGAGAACATCCGGTTCAAGCGCATCGACGCGGAGCTGGAGGACGCCTTCAAGGCGAAATCCGGGAAGAAGGCCGAGGAGCAGCTGAAGGCGGATTCCGAGAAGCTGGCGGCGCTTTATAAGAAGATCCTGAAGAAGGACCAGGTGACGGTGAAGGCGGAACGGCTGAAGAATAAGAACATTTCCTCCATCCTGCTGCTGTCCGAAGAGTCCCGGCGGATGCAGGAGATGATGAAGCAGTACGGGATGTCCGGCGCGGACATGGAAGGCTTCGGGAAGGGCGAGGAGACGCTGATCCTGAACGACAGCCACCCGCTGGTGCAGTACGTGCTTCAGCATGAAGATGGCGAAGTGACGCCCGCGGTCCTGGAAGAGCTCTATGACCTCGCGCGGATCCAGCAGGGGACGCTGCCGCCGGACGCCATGACGAAATTCGTGGCGCGGACGAACGAGATCCTTCAGAAGATCACGGAATAACGGAACGGTATGGAAAAAACCGGCGGAGCCTGTGTGCCCCGCCGGTTTTTTTCCGCGTTATCCGAGCCAGCGGCCCGCGGAGTCGAAGGTGTACGTGCGGCCGTCGATCCGGACGGTCGTATTCTTCGCGGACCAGCCGCCGGTATCGCCGAAGCGCCAGGCCGTGCCGTCCTGCGTCCAGGAGCCCCGGTACGGGTAGGTCCAGGTGCCGTCGCCGTTCAGCCAGTACCCTTTCCGCCATTCATTGGCGGCCATCTCGCCGGAATCGCAGAAGAAGTACCATTTCCCGCCGATCTCTTTCCAGCCGGTCACCATGGCGCCGTACGGGTTGAAATAATACCATTTCCCGCTGACCTTCTTCCAGCCGGTCACCATCTCCCCGGTATCGTCCAGGTAATACCATCTCCCGTCGACTTCCTTCCAGCCGGTCTTCATGATGCCGTTCTCCCCGAACAGGTACCACTTGCCGCCGATCTTCTGCCAGCCTTCCGCCATGGGGCCGGAGGGCGTGAAATAATACCACTTCCCGCCGATTTCCTTCCAGCCGGCTGCCATGGCGCCGGTCTCCGTGAAATAATACCACTTGCCGCCGATCTGTCTCCAGCCGGTCACCATATCCCCGTTCCCGTCGAGCCAGTACCATTTCCCATACAGGTATTTCCAGCCTTTCGCGGGGGTCCCGTCGTGCAGGACGTACCGCCATTTCCCGTTTTCACGTGTCCAGCAGCCGCCCTCGGTGACCGTGATGCGGAATTCCAGGCTGTACGCCCCGACGGAAGCCGTCACAGCGGCGGTGCCGGCGTTCACGGCGCGTACAAGGCCGTCTGCGCCGACGGAAGCCGTATAGCGGTCGGAAACGGTCCACACCGCTTCCGGCGTCCCGGTCACCGTAGTGTCCGCATAGACGCGGAGCCTGCGGGTCTCCCCGGGCGCAAGCGTCACATCCGTCCCTTCCGCATAGAGCTCCGGGATCGGGATTGTCTGATAGCCGTTCTCGGCGCAGACGGAAGCGACCGGGGAATCCGGCCGGCAGTATACCTCCGCCCCCGGGAAGAAGGCGTTCAGGAAATCGGCAAGCGCACAGGCAGAGCTGACGAACACCACTTTATTCAGGGATCCGGAATAGAGCGCGTTGATGCCGACGGAAGTCACATTCCCGGGGATGACGACCTCCGTAAGGCTGCTGCAGTACAGGAAGACCGAATCTTCCAGCGCCGTCAGGGAATCCGGGAGCGAAACCGAGGTGATGGCCGTCTCATAGAACGCCTGCCCGCCGATCACGGTGACGCCCTCCGGGACCGTCAGTTCCCCCGAAAGGGAGGGGAGGCAGCAGACCAGCCGCGTCCCGTCCGACGTCGTCAGAAGGTCGTTTTTAAATGTATAAGCGGGATCCGCGCCTTCCGCGATGATCGTGCGGAGGCTGCTGCAGCACAGGAACGGGTTGCTCCCCATGGACGTCAGGGACGCCGGCAGGCAGACTTCCTCCAGCGCGCTGCAGCAGCTGAAGGCGAAGCTGCCGAGGGTGCGGAGCCCGCTCCCCAGGGAAATGTGTTCCAGGGAATCCATGTTGTAGAACGCATTTTCCCCGATGTGGACCACGGTATCCGGGAGGGAAAGCGTCTTCACCCCTTCCATGCGGCTCCCCCGTGCGAAGAGGTTCCCGACGGAGACGACCGGGGACCCGTCGACGGAATCCGGGATACGGAAGGATTCCGGCACGTCGATGCCGTCATACTGGTACACCTCGACGCCTTCCGCATCCCCGCCTGTATAGGTGCAGTAACTGAAGAGGGACGTCCGTTCCCGGAGCGAGTAGAAGCGGGGCGCCGTGCCGGCGTATCCCGCGTCCGCGAGGTAGTACCGGCCTTCCGCTTCGATCATGGCGTTCATGTGCCCGTTCCCGGCGCCTAAATCCTTGTTGCCGTTCCGGCTCCAGGCCCGCATGCCGAGTATCTCCGCCATACGGATGATGGCGTCCGTGCTCGCCCAGCAGTCCCCGCCTTTCCCGGTCGCGATCATGCCTTCCGCACCGGAACAGGCGTAGTTATAATCATACCCCGCGATGAATTCGCAGATCACGCGGAGCTTCTCCAGGGGCGTCATCCCCGATGTGACGTGCGTATCCAGGTATTCCCGCATCACGGATTCCGCGTAGACCGCGGAATAGCTGAGGACGGTGACGGTGACGTCGAAGGTGCGGTCATCCGCCGTCACGGTGACGACCGAATCCCCGTAGCGGCCTTCGCGCGTGATGGTATACCCGCTCAGGTCCTCGGGCGGGACCGTGTACGAATACCCGATGCCGTTCTTCCAGTACCAGGTGGTATACCGGGGCGTAATGACGCCGTCTTCGGAAACCGTGACGCTGTCCCCGGAAGAGACCCAATAAGAGACCTGTTCCGCGTCCGTGACTTCGAGCCGGAACGACTGCGGGTATCCTTCCGGGATCTCCAGGTATTCTTCATAATACGAATCCAGGCCGTACAGGGTCACGGACGACGTGCGGACGGCCGGCGTCCCCGCGCCGTCCGCGGAAAC
>JAGDAW010000054.1 GCA_017959345.1 Lachnospiraceae bacterium
CTGGTGCCGGATTACAACCCGAGGGTCCCGCTTAATGCGAATTATTACGTTTCGTTCGTCGAGTGGTTTGATCAGACCGACGAGTATTATCTTGATGTGGGATCGAGCACCCAGAGATTCGAGCAAGGACACGTGTATACGGTCAGCATAAGCCTGACGGTGTTTGACGGGTATGAGTTCAGCGGCGGCGTCAGCGTTTCACTGAATGACGGGAAGTACGATCCTTCCATACGTCTGTACGATGATCCTACCTATTCGTTCTACGGTACGGTAAAGATCAGTTATACGTTCGGCGCGGCACCGGAAAAGATCACCCTGGTGGAAGCGGGCGTTACGCCGGCGGTTGTGGGCGCGTACCCGAGCTATTATGTGGTACTCCCGGATGATTCGAATTATTATCTCGATTACAGCGGCGGTACGGACGGACTCGGCATCTACTGGTACGATCTTACCGAAAACCGGAATGTGGAGCGGACGGAAGTATTCCAGGCCGGCCACTGGTATGCGGCCCATATCCTGCTGATTTCGGGAAGCGGGTATGTGTTTGAGTGGGAAGTCCCGGGGAAGGTAAACGGGTACGACAGCGCCACCTGGATGCCGATGGAGAACGACTGGGTGCGTCTGTCCCGCAGCTGGGAGCCGGTGGGCGGCATCACAGGCTGGTACCAGGTGGATGGTTACTGGTTCTACAACGACACCGCAGACCATCCCGTGACCGGGGAGCATAAGATCGGGGCCAATTATTATTTCTTCAACAGTTCCGGGGCGATGCAGACAGGCCTGCAGTACGTGGACGGCACGTTCAAGTATTACGACCCAAGAACCGGCGCGCGTGCACGCGGCTGGACGCTTATGGAAAGCTATGACGGGGAAAAGAAATGGCACTACGCGGATGCCTCCGGCAAATTCGTCACCGGCTGGAGAAAGATTGATGGAAAGTGGTATTATTTTGATTATAATACCGTCATGGTCACCGACGAACAGGTGATTAACGGCAAACACTATTATTTTAATTCCAGCGGTGCGATGGTGACCGGCTGGAGGCAGTTCCGCGGCAGCTGGTTCTATTACAACGAAAACGGCGAGATGGTGACCGGCTGGAAGAAGATCGACGGGAAATGGTATTACTTCAGCGATTCCGGCGTCATGTGTTCGATCGGATGGGTTACGATCGGGGGTAAAGAATACTATTTCAAGAAATCCGGCGAGATGGCCGCGTCCGAGTACTGGGACGGCCGCTGGCTGAACAGCGACGGCACCCAGACCTATCCGTATGTGGCGCAATGGAAGAAGAACAGCAAGGGCTGGTGGTACGGCGATACGAGCGGGTGGTACGCGAAGAACGCGACCTATAAGATTGACGGGAAATCCTATACGTTTGACAAAAACGGTTACTGGATAGAACCGTAACGCGCAGGACCGCCGAGGCCCCGCGCATGAAGGCGGTATGCATACGGCGGCCGGGGCCGGACAGGCGGAGATGTGCTGTCCGGCTCCGGCTTTTTATGTCGGGACCGTTTCACAGGTCGGGCACGGTGGCATCCGCTGTACATTTTAACGGAAATGAGCGAATTCGGGCTTGATTATTGAGGCATCTTGTATTATAGTTGAAGTGGAATAATGTCGGCGGACGCCGCCTCCGGGACGGGAGACGCGCGAAGCCGCACATGAATGCGGAATCACATTGTTTTTATACGACGAAACAAAACAGGAGGTTAATGATGAAAAAAGGAACCGGTTTTATCCTTGCGGTCCTGCTTGCGGTCATGCTGGTCCCGCAGGCGGTGTACGGCGCGAACCCGGCAGACAGCCGGAACATCCGGGTGCAGGCACCTGTGCAGAGCGGTGCATCCGGCCGTATCAATATCACGGAAGCGGAAGTGACGATCGGCATCCCGTCTGACGGCATGGTGGCGGATTTCAACGCGATCATCCCATGGTACGCGGACTACTACATTTCAGATGTCCAGTGGTATGATGAGAACGATCAGCGTTATCTTGTGGTCGGGTCAGGCGATAAGTATATGGAAGGGCATTCCTATACCGTATCGATCAGCCTGACGGCGGACGACGGCTACCAGTTTGCCCAGGACGTCTCCGTCAACTTCAACTATGGACTCCAGGCGGAGACGAGGCGGTTCGCGAACATCAGCGACCCTTCCTACTGCTTTATGCTGCTGGTGCGTTACACATTTGTCGTGCCGTCCACGACGATCCGCCAGGTCGAGGCGACCATTACACCGGCGGTCGCCGGCGCGGTGCCGCAGCGCTATGTTGAAATTCCGACGGATGCGAACTACCACTATGCCTCCATGTACTGGTATGACGCGACGGATAACCGGAACCTGGGGGAAGATGAGGTGTTCCAGGCCGGCCATTTCTATGCGGCCCATATTATTCTGAAACCGGATACCGGTTATAAGTTTGGGTATGACTGCGAGGGTCAAGTGAACGGCGTCCGTAAAGCGGTCTGGGTTATGGATGAAGAATCCGTACGCCTTTCCGGCGACTGGACCCCCGCCAGCCGAGGCAAGGGCTGGTACCAGGTGGACGGTTACTGGTTCTACAACGACACCTTAAACCATCCCCTCACCGGGTCGCAGAAGATCGGGGGAAATTATTATCTCTTTAACGATTCCGGCGCGATGCTGACCGGCATGCAGTACGTGGACGGCACCTTCAAGTATTATGACCCGGTCACCGGCGCGCGCGCACGCGGCTGGACGTATGTGGAAGGCTATGACGGCGAATGGAAATGGCACTATGCGGACGCATACGGCGTCTTTGTTACAGGCTGGCGGAAGATTGATGGGAAGTGGTACTATTTTGATTATAATTCCTGCATGGTGACGGATATGCAGCTGATCAACGGCAAGTACTACCGCTTCAACAGCAACGGCGCCATGACGACCGGCTGGTGGCAGTTCCGGGGCAGCTGGTTCTATTTCGGCGATGACGGCGCGATGGTGACCGGCTGGAAGCAGATCGAAGGGGAATGGTATTACTTCAGTGAATCCGGCGTTATGGCTGTCGGCTGGATCACCGTGAACGGGAAGACCTATTATTTCAAAAAGAGCGGCGCGATGGCGCACAGCGAATACTACGACGGCCTTTGGCTGAACGCGGACGGGTCCCAGACCTATCCGTATCAGGCACAATGGAAGGAGAACAGCAAAGGCTGGTGGTACGGTGACGCGAGCGGGTGGTACGCGAAGAACGGGACCTATAAGATCGACGGGAAATCCTATACGTTTGACAAGAACGGTTACTGGATAGCGCCGTAACGCCAGGAAAGCCGCGCTTCCGTTCATGAAGACGGTAAGAAAGCACCTGGAGCCGGACAGGCAGGACATGCTGTCCGGCTCCGGCCTTTTTGCGAAAAGAACGGTTTCGCAGAATCATAAGAGAAAGGATTGAAAGGAAAGATGAAAATGAGAAGACACAGTCTGTACGGGGCGATGGCCCTGCTGCTCCTTATGCTGCTTCTCCTGCAGGGGGCGTTCCCCGTGCGGGGCACTGCCGCGACAAATACGGCGACGGATGCCGGAATCCAGAAACGGGTCTATGCGGGCGGGGTTTATTACAACTGGGACGGGGTATCCAATATCGCACAGTTCAGGGACGCGGAAGGGCACTTCTGTTTTGCGGTGGACGGGGACTACGACGTCACGGTCTATAAGACCGTAAACGGCGCGGTGTCCGGATCCACGGTGACCCTTGCCAAGCAGCACCCGCTCTTCGGGACCGCGCTGTGTGACGCGGACGGGAATTATTACCTGGTGACCGGGGAGCAGAACTTCACGGACGATACTTCCGTAGAGACGGTGTTCATTTCCAAATACAGCAGCACCGGGCAGCTGATCGCGACCACCGGGGACAACGGCAGCTCCAGCCTCGCGTATTATTACTCGGATTCTTTCTATACAAAGGTCCCGTTTGACGCGGGCACCTGTGACGCGGCCATCTCGGGCGGCATCCTGTCCGTGAACTACGCGCGTGAGATGTACAGCGGGCACCAGTCGAATGCCGTCTTCAGCGTGGACATCGCGACCATGGAGAAGGTCTCCGTGGGCGTGTGGTACAACAGCCACTCCTTCGCGCAGCGGGTCGTCCCGATCCCGGGCGGCTTCTCCTACATCAGCGAAGGGGACTGCTATGACCGCGCGTTTTCCATTTACAGTGTCCGGATGGACGGGAATACGCTTACGGAGTCCGCGGCGGCCAATATCTTCGATTTCTGGGTCCAGGACGGCGCCCTGGATTCGTCCAACATGTATGTCGTCAATGAGAACTTTGCCCACATGGGCGGTCTTGCGCCGCTTTCCGACGGGCGGGTCGCCTTTGCGGCGAAGTCAGCCCCCTCACTGGACGAAAATGCGGCTGCTGAAGAAGAAGAGGTTTTCATCCAGATCCTGGACCCGTTCGGGGATCTTTCGTCTGCCGCGGGTTATACGACGGAAGGCACCCGGAGCGGCCTCGCCGGCCCGAACGGCCGTACGCAAGTGACCAATTACGGCGTGAAGTGGCTGACCGCGTTCTCCAACTTCGGGTATACCGCCAATAACATCCAGGTGGTCAGCACGGATGACGACCGGATCGTCGTGCTGTACGAATTCGTGGATGACCATATATATAGCGGCGTCTGGTACATTGTGCTGGACAGTGACGGGAATATCATTTCGGAGGCGTCCTGTTTCGACGCGACAGCCAGGCTGAATCCCTGCAGGATGCCGGTGTTTGCGGATTCGAAGATCTGCTGGGTCGGCAACCGGAACGGGGACTATGATTACAATCTCTTCGTCTATACGCTGGACCTCGACGCGGAACCCGTGACCGGCTGGCAGAAAGAGAACGGCAAATGGCGCTATTACTACGCGGACGGCTCCTTTGCGACCGGCTGGAAGCGGATCGCCAAACAGTGGTATTTCTTCGATGATAATGGGATCATGCAGACCCGCTGGTTCCAGCAGGACGGCGAATGGTACTACCTTGGCATCGGCGGCGCCATGGAGACCGGCCTCCGCACCATCAACGGCGTGACGTACTATTTCAAACCGAACGGGCAGATGGTGACCGGCTGGGCCCAGGTGGACGGGACCTGGTACTATTTCAAGGCAAGCGGCGCCATGGCCAAAGGCTGGCTGGAGAGCGGCGGGAAATGGTATTACATGGACGATTCCGGGCAGATGGTGACCGGGTGGCTTACAGACGGCGGGAAGACCTATTACATGGACAGCAGCGGCGCGATGAAGACCGGCTGGGCCCAGGTGGACGGGACCTGGTATTATTTCAGTTCCTCCGGCTTCCTTGTAACGGGCTGGCGGAGCATCGAAGGCAGCTGGTATTATTTCGGGGAGAACGGCGTCATGGCGACGGGCTGGCGGACCCTGGACGGGCAGCGTTACTTCTTCAAGGCCTCCGGGGCGATGGCCGCGAATGAATACTGCGGCGGCTGGTGGCTGAACAGAAACGGTACCCAGACCTACGAATACCAGGCGTCCTGGGTGCAGGACAGCCGCGGATGGCGGTACGTGGACGCCAGCGGATGGTACGCGAAGAACGCGACCTATACGATCGACGGGAAGGCGTATACCTTTGACCGGGACGGGTACTGGGTCGAGTGACGAATCCTTCCGTGTAAGGCAGAGGAAAAGAGCGCGGCGGGGGCTGGTTGGCAGCTCCCGCCGCTTTGTGATTGTTTACCTGCCGAACCCTCGGTTCTGCCCGAATCCGCCCATTCCGTCGGGACCCGAGACGCCGCTGTTGTTGGTCAGTGTGTTGTCGGCGACGTAGAGGGAACCGTCATAGTCGATGCCGGCGTCCCCGCCGTTGTCCGCGCTGCGGATGGCCGTATGGCCGCCTGTAAGGTTCACATTGCCGTTCGAGTCGATGCCGTCCGTCCCTGCGGTGACGTTCCAGGAACCGCCTGTGATGTTGACCGAGAAGGTCAGCGTGTCTGCAAACGTGTAATCGCTGTTTGCCGCGTTGATGCCGTCATCGGAAGCCTTTATCGAGCCGGTTCCGCCGAAAAGGTTCACGACTGTCCCTTCCAGGCCTTCTTTGCTGTCCAGGATCCGGATGTCGGGGCCGGTGCCGTCCGCATTCCCGATGGTCAGGATGCGGTCCGCATGGATGCCGTCGTCTTCCGCATCGACGATGACGGTGCCGTTCAGGATCGTGACGTCATAACCGCCGTTGATACCGTCATTGGCAGCGGTGATCGAAAGGGTGAGCGTGCCGTCGATGACAAAACAGGTGCCTTCCTCATCCCCGCTTTTGATGCCGTTCTTGCAGGAGGCGGCGTCGATCGTAAGGGTACCGGTGCCGGTCAGATACACATTTGCGCCGTCCTTGATTTTCAGTGCGGCCCCGTCAAATGCGTCTGCCACATCCGCATCGGCCGAATCCTCGTCCGCCGGATCCTCATGGTCGGTCAGCTTTACGTCCCCGCGGATGACCAGCTTCACCTCGCTGTATTTGTTGAGTGAAACGGCTGCCCCTGTCGTACTTGTAAGATCCAGGTCCTGAAGGACCAGGACGACCCCGGTGGTCCCTTTCTTTACGGTGATATTCCCGTCCGGGCAGGTGCCTGTGACAATGTATGTGCCCGCTTCATCGATCTTAAGCTGGCTGTTTTCCTCGCTCATGACAATGGTTACTGCGTTCTGCGTGTCTTCTTCCAGATCATCTGCGGTGCATTCCACGTCGCTCTCTGCGATGGGGAGGGCGGAGGAGACGCTGCCGGAAATGCTGCCGTTTCCGTTCATATCCGGAAGCGTCCGGCCGTCCATGCCGGGGGTCTGGCCATCCATATTCGGGAACTGTCCGTTCATCTGGGGAGGCGTCTGGCCATCCTGGTTCGGGAACTGTCCGTTCATCTGGGGAGGCGTCTGACCGTCCACATTCGGGAACTGCCCGTTCATCTGGGGAGGCGTCTGGCCATCCTGGTTCGGGAACTGCCCGTTCATCTGGGGAGGCATCTGACCGTCCATGCCCGGAACCTGTCCGTTCATGTCAGGAAGTTCCTCACCCATCTCAGGAAACGCCTGTCCATCCATATCAGGCATCTGCCCGTTCATCTGGGGAGGCGTCTGTCCATCCATATCCGGCATCTGTCCGTCCATCTGGGGAGGCATCTGCCCGTTCATCTGGGGAGGCGTCTGGCCATCCATACCGGGCATCTGTCCGTCCATCTGAGGAGGCATCTGCCCGTCCATGCCCGGCATCTGGCCGTCCATGTTCGGGAACTGTCCGTCCATCTGAGGCATCTGCCCGTCCATAGCGGGCATCTGCCCGTTCATTCCGGGAAGCATCTGGCCACACTGGCCGGGGGCTCCGGAACGCTCAAAGGTTTCGGAGAGCTCCCGGATGACCGCGATCTCGTCGGCGTCTTCATTCGGGGAGGCGAGCGCATTGGACGCACATCCGGTGGCGCCCGCGATCATGGCTGCTGCAAGGGTTCCTGCCAATACAAGGCGGATGGCTTTTCTGGTCTTCATGGTTTTCATTTTCCTTTCTTCTGTATGATTGTTGTGAACGGTGCTCTTTCTGTGACCTGCGTATTCTTTTTCCCCGCGCCCGGGGAGGTGTGTATTCATCTTTGGTACCTCCTTCTCGGTATTCGCGGAAACGGTGGGGTGCCGTTCCCGGTGTTTCGCTGCGGCCCGTGCGGCCTGCAACAGAACTGCATGCTCCGGTCTTCAAAGCCGGGGAGGGAAGTGCGGCGAACCCGTTCTCTGCCGGACGCCGGTCCCGTGAACCGGATCCGCCCGCACCTCCCGCCTTCCGTCTTTCAGACCGTTTTCGTGAGCGGTATTCTGTTGTTGTGCCCTTATCATAAAGCACGAACCTTAAGCGAACTTTAAAGTCCGGAAATTTGTTTTTTTTTTCGGACCGGGAAATGTGCGGCCGGATCCCTGTATCATACGGCGGAACCGCCCGCGGTCGCCGGGGCGGAATTGCCGCGGTTCCATACGGCATCCGGATTCGGACACCGGCTGTAATCCTGCCCCGGGTCCTGCGCCGGGCCTTCCCGAGACGCATCGAATCCGTCAAACAGGGCGTTGACAGGGAAAAGATCTTTATGTTACCATGCTTGCTGCGGGCGGCCTGGGAACGCTGCCCGGAGCAGTCCGCGTAAAATGCCCCTGAGTTACATCCTTTATGGAAGGCGTCCGCGGAAACCCCGCGGCACAGGTTTGATGAAAGGAGCTGTCTCTATGAGGATCCTGCTTGCGGAAGATGAGGCGTCCATGGCGCGGGCGCTGACGGTCATTCTTGAGAAGAACCATTATTCGGTGGAACAGGTGGACAATGGTGCGGACGCGCTGGACTATGCGCTGATCGGGGACTATGACGCGATCATCCTGGACTGGATGATGCCGAAGATGGACGGCGTGACGGTGCTGAAGAAGCTCCGGGCGAAGGGAAAGCGTACGCCGGTCCTGATGCTGACGGCGCGCGCCGAAGTGGACGATAGAGTCCTGGGACTGGACAGCGGTGCGGATGATTACCTGACGAAGCCTTTCGCGGCGAAAGAGCTGCTTGCCCGTATCCGGGTCATGACCCGGCAGGCTGCCCCGTCGCCGGATACGAAGATGCGTTACGGGAATATTTCCCTGGACAGCGCCTCTTTTGAGCTGGCAGGACCCGGCGGAAGCATGGTTTTGCCGAATAAAGAGTACCAGATGCTTGAAATGCTGCTCCGTCATCCCGGCCATGTGGTTTCTGCAGACCGGTTCATGGACCGGATCTGGGGCCTGGAGACGGACACGGACCAGAGCGTGGTCTGGGTCAATATTTCCTATCTGAGGAAGAAACTGGCCTCCACAGGCGCCAATGTGGTGATCAAAGTACAGCGGAACGAAGGGTATTTCGTGACAGAAAGGGGGGACGCATGATCCGGAAACTGCGCCGGCAGTTTATCACCATCACAATGCTCGCCCTGCTTGCCGTTCTGGTCCTGATTATCGGTATCGCAGCGGTCATGAATTACCGTGCCCTCGTGGCGGAGGCAGAGGAGACCATTGACATGCTCTCATCTTCTTACCGGGGGGATTCAGGCAGCCCGGCAGACGGCGCGGACGCATCGTCCGCCAGTCCGGGAAGCGGCTGGAGGGAAAACAACGAAGGCCCGGGCGGCTTCGGCAGGATAGGCGGGCGGATCTCAGAGGAACTGCCGTACCGGTCCAGATATTTTACCGTTACGCTGGACCGGGAAATGCAGGTACGTTCCATAGATCTGGAACACATTGTTTCCGTTACGGAGGCGGAAGCGTCTGAAATGGCGCTTTCCGTGATGCAGGACAGCCGGGACGCAGGCTTTTCGGATGCATACCGGTACCGGGTCTTTGCGCTAGCACCTTCCGGGTACAGGGTCCTGTTCCTGGACCGCAGCCCGGAACTCAGCACATTTGCAAGGGACCTGCTGACCAGTATCCTGGTGGCGCTTGCGGGGCTTCTTGCCGTATTCCTGCTCGTGTTCCTGATCTCCGGCCGGGTCGTGCAGCCGCTGGCAGAGAGCTATGAAAAGCAGAAAATGTTCATTACCAATGCCGGGCATGAGCTGAAGACCCCTCTTGCGATTATCAATGCGGATGCGGACGTCCTGGAGATGGGTCTGGACGGCGAGAATGAATTCCTGCAGGATATCCGCAAGCAGACAGGCCGGATGGCGGCGCTGACGGATGAACTGGTGACTCTGGCAAGGATGGACGAGCAGAAGGAAGAAAAACCGGGAACGGAACAGGTGGATCTCAGCAGCCTCCTTTCGGAAGCCGCGGAGTCTTATCGGGGGATCGCGGCTTCAAAAGGGATTCACTGGTCAGAAGACGTGGCGGAAAATGTGGAAGTACGGGGAGACGGAAAAACTCTGGCGCGGCTCTGCGGCATCCTGTTGGACAATGCGTTCAAGTATACCGGGGAGGGGGGCAGGATCGGCCTGGCCCTGGCAAAGAGCGGGAGACAGGCGGTCCTCACGGTCACCAATACCTGTGCGGAACCGGTGAGCCGTGAGGCGTGTGCCCACCTGTTCGAGCGGTTTTACCGGACAGAGACATCCAGGGGTTCCGGAAAAAGCGGGTTCGGCCTGGGCCTTGCCATCGCGGAGGCCATAGTCCGTGCCCACAGGGGCAGGATCTCGGCAGTTCCGGAAGAAAACGGGCAGGCGCTGCGGATGACGGTGCAGCTGCCTCTGACATGAACAGGCGCAGGCAGTCGGTCCGTTTATGCTGCAGGTTCCTGCTGTAATAAGGGGCTGTCGCATTAAGGCAGCCCCTTTCAATCGATCAAATAAACAGACGCCGGGTGTTTGTATAGCCTGGCGTCTGTGATATCATAAGGTGTGCATAAAACCCAACTTATACCGGAACAGATTATACTATTTTACATTGCCATCTTGACATGAATGACGCTAGCGGTTATAATCTCAGTGTGGCTATATAATGGCAGGTGTCTTCTATAGGCTGCAACTATAACGGGATGTTAACAAGAGGTGATTCCAATGGGCTAAGTATTATGAGAAGTCTGTTATCTGATGATTTTTAAAGAGTGACATAAGACTCTGCTGGTTTACAGCGACATGTTTACATGGATCATTGTTTCAGAGGTTTTTCCTAAGGAACGTGGAAGACAACAGAGTGTTCAATCAACAAATCCGAATCTTACTCCGCGGGAATTGAAGGCTACCATTCTCTCAAATACCACATCCTGCCCTGCGCTCTCTGGGAAATGTGTTACGGGAGGGAGACTCAATGCTGTGAATGCCTTGACGAATGTGCAGCATTTTGCAGTATATTCCTACACAGCCACTTCATCCATGCAGTCACATACAGCCCACTGCTCGGAGTGTGGAACCAGTTTTTCAGAACCTCATTCCTGGGTTTTTAATCCAGCAACCGGGAAGTACAGGTGTTCCAAGTGCCTTAAGACAAGTCCTGTGATTCCATCAGTGACCGGAAATGGAGGTGTAGAATGATCAGGGACAGAGCTTCTACGAGGAATATTAACAGATTTAGAGGAAAGACGGGGGGTTAAAAATGAACAAGCGTTTTGTATCGATTGCGACTGTCATAATGGTGATGATTGCCGGAATGTGCTTCTCTTCCTGCAGTATCAAAGGAACGGCAGGGACGAAGGATCCTTCCGAAAGGGATTCGATTACGGAGGCTTCTCTTTTGGGAAAAGAGATGGGCGCCCAAGAGGATAAAGGGTCAGATGACCTTGGGGAAGAAGCAGGGAAATGGGGTTACGACTATACTTTAATACCGGAAAATGTCAGAGAAGAGATTCTTAGTCTTTTTTCCGGGAAGACCGGCCTGTCCGTTCCCGGTATGTGGTATGACCCGGACACTGGAAACGGGTATTCCTATTATCTTGGGACTTTCCACGGTACAGTTGCATTTCACGCCTATGGGGTGCTGGCATCCATGAGGGAAATGAATATTGGGAAGTATACATTTTTTGATATGTGGTTTTCCCCATATGTCTATTCGGACCATGTGCTCTATGACATGGAGGAGGCATATGACCAGGGGATTATAACGGATGAGGACCTGGGAATCATTTACAGCAGGTTTGCAGCAGTCCGGGAAGCCCGCATGGAAGGAAAAACGAATTAAGAGGATGATAGGTAAGGACCGGGCCGCCCGTGTACACGGGCGGCCCGGTTCGTATGTGACAGTATTTCAGAAAGCGGCTTCGCGGAAACCGCTCAGGGATTTATACGTCCCTTCGGTGCTCGATCAGGCACGAGAGCGCCACGAAGAGGCCGAGATAGACCACCGCGGTGATGGGCGCGGTCACGAAGAACTCCTGCTCAAAATCGCCGGTCAGGACCATCAGCGAGTAATTCCCCTCTATGCTGCCCAGCCAGAAATCCTGCAGCATGAACGTCTCCGAATCGATGAAGGTATCCGCCAGGGTCAGGGCCGCCGTGATGACCGCGGGGACGAACAGGTTCAGGGCAATCGCCCCGCCGGCTTTCCGGACCAGCAGGCTGAAGAACGTGAACATGGCGGTGTAACCCAGGATGAGGAGCACCTGCAGGCCGATGAGCCCCACGGTTCCGATGTTCCAGCCCTCACCGGGGCCGCCGATGATCGTCGCGATGGCGAATCCCGAGAGCATGGCCACCGCCGTCAGGATCAGCGCGGCGACGAAGGCCGTGATATAGCGGGCGAGTACCCATTCGACGCGCCCGAAGCCGCGGCCGATCACATTTTTCGCGGCGCCGTCCGTGTAATCTTCGCAGATAAAGAGCGCGATGAAGACGGCGAGGATGGTGATCACGTTCCCGTTGGAGACGGCGTTCATCAGGTACGCCCGGCCGTTGATGCCCGCCTCGATCAGGGCGTCCCCCATGAATTCCGAATCCGGGATGATGTCCATGATAAACACCAGGAAGAAGTACGAGGTCAGCGCGGCCAGGAGCGTCAGCAGGACGGTGATGCCCATGCAGACGTAGAACGCGGGCCTGCGGAAGAGTTTCCTGAATTCAAATCCGATCAGTCTTTCCATACCCGTCACCCGATCCTTTCCACAAAATACGACTCGACGCTTGCGTCTTCCGTGCCGATGCTGCTGACGCTGACGTTGCCCGCGAGCAGGAGCCGGTTGAGGTCCGGCGCAAGTTCGGGACCCGCGTCGAGCAGGAGGGCGTGATGCCGGATCTCGATCCCGACGGCCGGGTACTGCCCGGTGATCAGGGCGGAAGCGCGGTACGGGTCATCCACGACCAGGCGGAGACGGCCCCTGCAGCGGTACAGGAGTTCCGATTCCGTGATCTCTTCCACGAGACGGCCGTTCCGGATGATGCCGTAGCGCGTGGCGATCTTCGAAAGCTCGTCCACAAGGTGGCTGGAGATCAGGAACGTGGTGCCCTCCTTCCGGTTCAGTTCCAGGATCAGGTTCCGGATCTCCAGGATGCCGGCGGGATCCAGCCCGTTCACCGGCTCGTCCAGGATCATGAACGCCGGATGCCCGATCACGGCGATGCCGATCCCGAGGCGCTGCTGCATGCCAAGCGAAAACTGGCGCACTTTTTTGCTCCCCGCGCTGCCGAGCCCCACCATCTCCAGGATGCCGGGCACTTCATCCGTGTCCGCGCCGTACAGTCTCGAGAACCGCTCCAGGTTCTCCATGGCCGTGCAGTTCTTGAAAAAGCCCGGCGTTTCGACCAGGGAACCGATCTGCCGGCCGGCTTCCCGGGCATTCAGCCCGTCAAAGAGCCGGTATGTGCCGGACGAAGGGAGCGCCAGGCCCAGGACCGTCCGCATCAGCGTCGTCTTCCCTGCCCCGTTCTTCCCGATGAATCCGTAGATTTCCCCCTGTTCGATGCGCATCGAAACACTGTCCACCGCCAGGGTCGCGCCGAACCGTTTCGTGAGGCCGAAGGTCTCCAGTATCATGCTCATGAGAAATATACCCTCCCGTTCCTGAAATAAGGCGGATCCGTCCGACACACTCGGAAAGTGTGGCGGTAAGGGTCCGTAGATGCGCGGCAGTCATCCCCCGCAGTACACGAATCCTGCAGGCAGGTGTGCAGCGGGTGAAGGCCTGTTACCCCGATATCATATCACAATCTTCATCCTTGTACAAGCGCCCGCCTGAGGCATTTCAGCCGGTGAATCCATCGCGTATGGATCTGAAAAAATGTGGGAGATGACAAAGGCAATCATCCTGCTGATTGCAGTCTCTTTCCTGCCTTTGTCTTTTAAAGAAGGATGGGGTCCGGCGACGGTTAACGTTGCTGTGATCGCAGTCATCGTCCTCAGCGCAGCATCCGTCTCCGGCAGGTGGTCCATGTCCATGTATCGTCTGGTCCCCCCAATCGGTTCCGGCACATGGCGAAGTCTGGCACAGTCAGGCATCCATGCACCGTTTCGTCCGGAGATGCCCCGATCGTCCAGGTATGGCGTTTAATCTCACGGCAACCGTCCTGATTGACTTCGATGGCGACCGGGATGGAGACGTTCCGGCTCTTGCCGCTACAGCTGCGCTTTAAGCAGATGCCGTCCGCATAACGACAGGCATACGCTCCGGAAAACGGCCTGGAACGCCGTTTTTCGGAGTTTTCAGAGACTTTCCGGTTGGCGATGTTATCTACCGGCAGACACCCTGGAACCCCGGAAAACCGCGGTTATGGCTTCCACAGGGCGAACTGATACACATGCTAGGTACATTTCCATCAGGACTTCATCAATTGAGGTTTTGCGGCGGCGGTATCGCTCGATGATGGCCGTTTCGAACCGGATACCTTTCATCGAACTGAATCTCAATTCCGCAGAGAGGGCGCTGATCCTGGGGCAGTCCGTGCAGACGAACGAACGGTATTATACGCACTCGGACAAGCGCCGCCTGGAGGGGATCCGGGAACGTCTCTGCCGGCAGCAATAAATGGTGACACTCAGCTGACACTCAACAAAAAAGCGGAGAAATCCGTCTGATTTCCAGTGATTCAGATTAGAAAAAAACGATAGACGACCTCATGCGCGAGGGTCCAAAAACCCGCGGATTTACTGGGTTTTTTGATGCCGGGAAGTCAAAAAAACCGCACCCTGCGGTGCGGTTTCCGATGTGGGGACGATGGGGCTCGAACCCATGACCTCTCGCGTGTGAGGCGAACGCTCATCCCGGCTGAGCTACATCCCCGAAACGAGCCTATTATAGCACGTTTTTTCCAAATTGCAAGCGTTACTTTTATTTTTTTCGGATTCATGGTAAGATGGGGCTGCCTAAGAAGCGCAGGGCATCGTAAACTTAAGCGAATAACAGGGGGTAGATTCATGCGGTACTGGTATCTCATCGGGGTCGGGATGGCGCTGGCCGTCGCCCTGAAAGCCGCCGAAACGAAGAGAGCCATGCGGCTCAGCGTGGCCCTGAAAGCCGCGGCGAGCCTGACGTTCGTCCTGTTCGGGCTGCTGTCGGCCGGGTTCGATTTTGGGACGCCCGTGAAAGCGTGGATCCTTGTGGGACTGGCGCTCGGGGCCGTGGGGGACATTGTCCTGAACGTGCGGCATCTCGCGGGCGAGTCGATGGTGCTGTTCTACATTGGCGGCGGGGCGTTCCTGGCCGGCCATATCTGCTATCTGGTCGCGATCGCGCCGATGGCGGCGGCGGAGCTGCCCGCGGTGATCGGGGCGGCGCTGGTCCTCGCGGTGCTGGACATGCTGGTCATCTACAGCCGGGTGACCGCCGGGAAAATGTTTAAGAACGCGTCCTTCGTATACCTGTCAGCGGTGGCGTTCGTGGTCTGCGCGGCCGGGTGCGCGATGCTGCTGGATCCCGGCCATACCGGGAAAACCCTGCTGTTTGCGGGCGCCGTCCCGTTTTTCATCAGCGACAGCCTGCTCTGCGTGCAGATGTGCATGGGGCAGAAGGCGGATGAGGAAGGGCGCGGGAGGGCGTTTGAGGACAGCCCGACGAACCTGGTGCTGGGGTGGACCCTGATGCTGCTTTATTACGCGGGGCAGCTGATGATCGCGGGCGCCCTGCAGTGGTTCCGGTGAACCGGAAAGCCACGGTGTTATGGTGGAAAACGGGGATCTCCAAAACATTTTTCCGAACATCCATGTTTCCGGTTGAAATCATATGGCTTTTGTTGTATAATGTCCCTAATTGCGTGCGCATGGGGACTTTCCCGGCGTCAGGATCGTAAGAAAGAGAGGACTAGACGTGAACGTTTACAAGACCGAGGATATCAGAAACATTGTACTTCTGGGACACGGCAGCGCAGGTAAGACGACCGTAGCGGAAGCTATGGCACTGCTGGCCGGGCTGATCACCCGTATGGGCACCGTCACGGGCGGGAATACCATCAGCGATTTTGATAAGGAAGAGCAGAAGAGAGGCTTCTCCCTCTCCGCAGCCGTGATCCCCATCGAGTGGAATAAGAAGAAAGTGAATATCATCGACACGCCCGGTTACTTCGACTTCGTGGGCGAAGCCGAGGAAGGCGTTTCCGCGGCGGACGGCGCGGTGATCGTCGTTTCCGGGAAGGCCGGTGTGCAGACCGGTACCATTAAGGCCTGGGAGCTCTGTGAGAAGTACAATATGCCCCGTATGATCTTCATTACGGACATGGACCTCGCGGACGCGAATTTTGATAAGACCGTCGAGAGCCTGAAGGATGCCTTCGGACAGAAGATCGCGCCCATGGTGGTGCCGATCCGCGAAGGTGAGAAGCTTGTGGGTTACGTGGACGTCATCCGCCATACCGCCTCCCGTTATCTGGAAGCGGGCAAGCGCGCGGATATGCCCATCCCGGCGTCTGTGGAAGGTTCCGTGGAGAGCTGCCACGACACCCTGATGGAAAATGTGGCGGAGACCTCCGAAGATTTCATGGAGCGCTATTTCGGCGGCGATGAATTCACGGAAGATGAGATTTCGGACGCGCTGCACGGCGCGGTGGCGGCCGGCGAGATGGCCCCGGTTTACATGGGCTGCGGCGCGACGGCGCACGGCATTTTCATGCTCCTGAACGACATTATCAGCTATATGCCGTCACCCGCGAAGCGCGGCGTGAAGGGCACGCTGGAAGAGGGCGGCACATTTGACGCGGATTATGACGAGGGCAAGGCGAAGACGGCGTACATCTGGAAGACCATGGTGGACCCGTTCATCGGTAAGTATTCCTTCGTGAAGGTGATGTCCGGCGTCCTGAAGACGGATGATTCCCTGGTGAACCAGCGGACTTCCGACGATGAGAAGATCGGTAAGCTGTACCTGCTCCAGGGCAATAAAACCATCGAAGTGCCTGAGCTCCACGCGGGCGATATCGGCGCGCTTGCGAAGCTGAACGACGCGAAGACCGGCGATACCTACGCAGAGAAGGGCCTGAATGTGTCCTACCCGGTGCCGGAGTTCACAAAACCGTATACCTATATGCGTTACATTGTCCCGAATAAGGGCGAGGACGATAAGGTTTCCGCGGCGCTTGCCCGTCTGTCTGCGGAAGATATCACCCTGAAGGTCGTGAACGATTCCGCGAACGGCCAGATGCTCCTGTACGCCGTCGGCGACCAGGCGCTGGATATCGTGAAGAGCAAGCTGCTGGCGCGTTATAAAGTCCAGATCGAACTGGAATCCCCCAGGGTTGCGTTCAAGGAGACGATCACCCGCACGTCGGATGTGCAGGGCAAGCATAAGAAGCAGTCCGGCGGCCACGGCCAGTACGGCGACGTCCGCATGCGCTTCAGCAACTCCGGCGACAATGAAACCCCGTTCGTCTTCGACGTGGAAGTCGTCGGCGGTACCGTGCCCAGGAACTTCTGGCCCGCCGTCGAGAAGGGCCTCCAGGAATCCGTGGTCCGCGGACCGCTCGCGGGTTATCCCGTGGTCGGCGTGAAGGCCGTGCTGTACGACGGTTCCTACCATCCGGTCGACTCCTCCGAGCAGGCGTTCAAGACCGCGACGAGCCTTGCGTTCAAGGACGGCTTCATGAAGGCGGGTCCCGTGCTTCTCGAGCCCATCATGAACCTGAAGGTGACCGTGCCGAATGATTTCACCGGCGACGTCATGGGTGACCTGAACAAGCGCCGCGGCCGCGTGCTGGGCATGAACCCCATCGCCGGCGGCAAGCAGGTCGTGGAGGCGGAGATCCCCGAGATGGAACTGTTCGGTTACTGCACCGTGCTTCGTTCCATGACCGGCGGTATCGGTTCCTATGAAGTGAATTTCGACCATTACGAGCAGGCCCCGAGAGACGTCCAGGAGAAGGAAGTCGCGAAGAAGGCCGCAGAGGATAAGGAATAACACAAAAACGTTCACAGAAAGCGGGGCTGCGCGTATGTGCAGCCCCGCGGATTTTTTGAGGAAGAGTGCCGGGGAGAGGGGAAGTGTGCGCCCCGTCCGGTGGTTGGTATTAACGGAAGAACCGGTAGGGGAAGTGTGCGCCCCATACGGGGGAAAGAACGGATAGAGAGCGCCGGGAAGGAAAGTGTGGTCCGTCCGGTGGTAAGTCCGGATAGAGCGCGCCGGGAAGGTAATGGTGCAGCCTTTCCGGGACTGTTTTTAAGGAGCGCGCCGGGAGGGAAATGGTGCAGCCCTTCCGGAAAATTGTTTTACGGGGATGCGGGTTCGTGCGGCATTGGGCCGTACGGCGGGAAAGCCGGAATCAGCGGTTCCCTTCACCCGCGTGATCACATTGGAAAAGGGGAAAATGATGAAGAAAAGAATAAGAATGCTGGCTGGCTGCCTTCTGACTGCGGCAGCCGTTTATTCCGCATGGAAGATCTGCGGGACACTCATGGATTACCGGCGGGCGGAGGATACGTACAGCGAGGCGCGCCGGAAATACGTCACAACGCTCTATGAACCGGAAAATGTGTGCCCCGGAGGCGGGGAGATGCCGGACCGGGATTATTTCGCGGTATACGACCCCGCGATGGCCGAGGAGGGGACGGAAGAGACTTCCTGGGTCTTGGAACTGGAACGGATCCGGGAGATGATGGAAGCGCGGGCCGGGACAGAACCGGGACAGGGAGCAGGCCATACGGAGCCGCAGACGCCCTCCGCTGAAGAGACCATGCCGGAACCCGGGACCGAAGCAGGGCAGGGAACAGGTTATACGGACTCTCAGACGATCTTCGGTGAAGAGACCGTGCCGGAACCCGGGCCCGAAGCAGGACAGGGAATGGGACAAACAGAGCCGAAGAGGGCTTCCGCTGAAGAGACCGTACCGGAGCCCGGGACCGAAGCCGGGACAGGCACAGGGGATGAAACCGCGCACGGATACGTACCTGTAAACGATTCGGACGGAGAACCGGGAGGGGAGACGGTGAGCGGGAACACGCCGGGAGAGGAAACCGGGACCGGATTGATACCCGGTACGGGACAAAGAGAGGAAACAGGAGCGGAGACAAGCTCAGAAATCGCAGCCGAAACAGGGTCTGGGACAACACAGGAAGAGGGAACAGGAACGGAGACAGACTCGGAAATCGCAGCCGAGACACGGCCCGGGACAACACAGGAAGAGGGAACGGGAGCGGAGACAGACTCGGAAATCGCAACCCAAACACAGCCTGGAACAACACAGGAAGAGGGAACGGGCGCGGAGACAGGCTCAGAAACCGCAGCCGAA
>JAGDAW010000055.1 GCA_017959345.1 Lachnospiraceae bacterium
CGGCACGAAACCGAACACCAGGTTCGGGAGCATGGACATGAACACAAAATGAGCCTTCGTCATGGATTCGGTGCCGACCACGAAGCACAGCCCTTTCTTCAGGTAGGTGTAGAAATCCACCTCGCCCCGGAAACAGGACGCGTGGAGCAGCTCATGCAGCGGGATCACCAGTACGGACAGGATGCAGCCGATCCAGATGGAGAAGAAGGTCCCGGACCAGGCTTCGCGGGCAAACATCCCCCGGGCGGCCCCCATGAGGACCACGGGCACCACGGCCGCCGCGGTGATGACGAGCGCCAGGATATTCGCGAACACCGCGAACTTCTTCATGTCCTCCGCTTCCTTAAACTGCACCGCGCCGGGCACTTCCCGTGTGGGGAGCAGGTTCTCGTCCCCGTTGAATTCCTTCTTAAACGTCAGTTTCATCTTCCGCCCCTCTCAGTACGCGATACCGGTGGTCTCATTCATCTTCGAGAGGTCATACGGCGTCGTCTGGTACACAAAATAATTCAGCCAGTTCGCAAAAAGCAGGTGGGAATGCGCCCGCCACCGGACCACCGGGTCCCGCCTCGGGTCGTCCGCCGGGAAATAATTCTCCGGGATGTGGATGGGCTTCCCCGCCGCCACGTCCCGCTCATACTCCTGCTTCAGGGTGTCCCGGTCATATTCCGAGTGGCCGGTGATGAAGATCTGCTTCCCGCCCCGCGTGAACACCGCGTAGACGCCGGAGACGATGGAGGACGAGAGGATCCGCAGCGCCGGCACCTTCTCGATCTCCTCCCGGAGGATCGTGGTATGCCTCGAATGCGGCACATAGAAAATGTCGTCGAAACCCCGGAACAGCATGGAGTTCTTATACTCCACGACGTGGGGGAAGACCCCGAACATCTTCGAATCCAGCGGGGCTTTCGGCACGCCGTAATGGTAATAGAGCCCGGCCTGCGCGCCCCAGCAGACGTGGAACGTGCTGTGGACGTGGGTCTTCGTCCACTCCATGATCCCGCACAGTTCTTCCCAGTAGTCCACCTCTTCGAATTCCAGGTGCTCCACCGGCGCGCCGGTGATGATGCAGCCGTCAAAAGACTCCTCTTTCACATCCTCGAAGGTCTTATAAAAGGCCTGCAGGTGCTCCGGGGGCGTATTCTGCGACGTATGGCTCGCCGGGCAGATCAGTTCCAGCTCGATCTGCAGGGGCGTATTCCCGAGCAGGCGCGAGAACTGGGTCTCCGTCTGGATCTTCTTCGGCATCAGGTTCACAAGCAGGATCCGGAGCGGGCGGATATCCTGTGTGTGCGCCCGTTCCTTCTCCATCGTGAAAATGTTCTCCTGGCGCAGGATCTCTACGGCAGGGAGGTCATTCGGTATAATGATCGGCATATATCTATCCTCTAATCAAGGTCTCTGATAAACCATGGACGGACGCCCCCGTCTCCAGAAGCAGGAACGTCCTTCCCGGGTATCCGGCCGGGAACGGCAGCGGGTCAGAGCTGTCCCAGCGCCTGCCGGAGGTCCGCAACCAGGTCTTCCGCCGCCTCGAGGCCGCAGGAAACGCGGATCAGGCCCGCCGGGATCCCGGCGGCGGCCAGCTGCTCTTCCGTCATCTGGCGGTGCGTCGTGGTGGCCGGGTTCAGGCAGCAGCTCCGGGCGTCCGCCACATGGGTCTCGATGGCGATCAGCTTCAGGCTGTTCATGAACTTCTCCGCGGCCGCGCGCCCGCCCCGGATCTCGAAGCTGACGACGCCGCAGGAACCCTTCGGCAGGTATTTCTTCGCGAGTTCGTGGTACGGGTCCCCCGGGAGCCCGCAGTAGCTGACGTTCCGCACCTGCGGCTGCCCCTGCAGGAATTCCGCGACGGCCTGGCCGTTCTCACAGTGCTTCGCCATGCGGACGTGGAGGCTCTCCAGCCCCAGGTTCAGGTAGAACGCGTGCTGCGGGGACTGGATGGAACCGAAATCCCGCATCAGCTGGGCGGTGCATTTCGTGATGAACGCGCCGCCGAGGCCGAATTTCTCCGCGTAGGTGATGCCGTGGTAGCTCTCGTCCGGCGTGGTCAGGCCCGGGTACTTCTCCTTATGGGCCATCCAGTCGAACTTCCCGCCGTCCACGATGGCGCCGCCGACGGCCGTCCCGTGGCCGTCCATATATTTCGTCGTGGAATGCGTGACGATATCCGCGCCCCACTCGATCGGCCGGCAGTTGACGGGCGTCGCGAACGTATTGTCCACGATCAGCGGGACGCCGTGCTTATGGGCGACACGCGCGAACAGTTCGATGTCCAGCACGGTCAGCGCGGGATTCGCGATGGTCTCCCCGAAGAGCGCTTTCGTATTCGGGCGGAACGCGGCGTCCAGCTCCTCTTCCGTGCATCCGGACGGCACAAACGTCACTTCGATGCCCATCTTCGCCATGGTGACGGAGATCAGGTTGAACGTCCCGCCGTAGATGCTGGAGCTGGAGACAATGTGGTCCCCGCACTGGCAGATATTGAACAGCGCGAAGAAATTCGCCGCCTGCCCCGAAGACGTCAGCATGCCCGCCGTGCCGCCTTCCAGCGCCGCGATCTTCGCCGCGACCATATCGTTCGTGGGGTTCTGAAGACGGGTGTAGAAATAGCCGCTCGCCTCGAGGGCAACCAGGGCGCCCATATCCGCGCCGGTGTCGTATTTGAATGTCGTGGACTGGATGATGGGGATCTGGCGGGGTTCGCCGTTCCCGGGCTTGTAGCCGCCCTGTACGCAGATCGTTTCTGTGTTATAACTGCTCATATAGGCTCCGTTCCGCCGCGCTGGACCAGCGGCTCTGTAAATGTAAAATAGGTGCGCGGGACATGCCGCAGGGACCGGCGCCCTTCGCTTTGTTAAGCTGTCATTATAACAGATCCGGGGCAACCTGTCAATTCAGGATGCCCCGGATTCGTGAAACAGGCCCGCCCCCTGCCGTCGGCAGGGGGCGGGCCCTCCTTTCAGCGGCGTTTACCGCTTATTCGTTTGCTTCCGGGGCGTCCTGCGCTTCCGCTTTCGCTTCTGCTTTCGCTTTCGCCTTGCCCTTGACCGCGGTGACGATCGCGTCGACGATCACCCAGATCAGGCTGGCGGCGAAGAGCCCGCAGAGGACCCAGTTCACCACATTGATGGTCTTCTCCCACGGCGGGGTCACACGGACCACGCGCATGTCGGAGGTGTAGCCGCCGATGGCGTTGGAGTTCACCGTCGCGTACAGGATACGCTTCGCGGCTTCACGCATGGACTGGCCGAGGTTGCCGTAGCCGCCGGGGCCGCCCGCGCTCGTGGGCGCGAAGTCCGCGTAGGTGTGGGTACCGCCGGTGTAGTCGGTGGCATCCGCGGCGTAGTTGTACTCGTTCAGGTCGGAAGCGCCGGTGTACACGTTCACGATACGGGACACGTACGCTTCGCCGTGGGCGCCGTCGGTCATGTCGCCGGCCGCGTCGGTTTCGACGATGCCGGGCAGGCCGATCTCATTGCGCAGCCAGTTCTTCGCGAACACGGTGCTGTTGGCCACGGCGATGGTGCCGATCCGGTTGAAGGCGGTCATGGTGTTGAACGCGCCGCCGTCCACGAACACGAGCTCGAAGGCGCGGAGGTAATTCTCACGGAACGCCTGCTCGGTGATCCATTCCTGCACGCCGTGACGGCCGGTTTCGGATTCGTTCAGCGCGCAGTGCTTCGCGAAGGAGTGCACGCCCATGGACTCAAGGCCCTGGGTGAAGGGTGCGCCGATCAGGCCGGTGAGCATCGCGTCTTCGGAGTAGTACTCAGCGGTACGGCCCGCGTAGGGGCTGCGCTGGATGTTGAAGCCGCCGCCCAGGAGGCCGGCCATGCCGGCCCAGTAGCCTTCTTCACCGATCTGGCGGCCGACTTCCTTCGCCAGTTCCTTGTTGAAGGACGCGGCCATCACGCCGTTGGAGCTGAAGCCGGTGGTCGTGTAACGCTGTCCGACGTCCGGATCTTCGATACGCGCCGCATAGGGGTTCGTGGGGCCGTTGAAACGTCCGCCGCCGCTGGGCGCGTTGGAGTTCTGGCTCAGGCCGTTGGGGCCGTTCTCATCGCCGGTGCCGGGCTTGGAGACGCTCTCGATGGGCTGCGTCTTATGACGGCCGTTCGAAAGCAGGTCTACGGTCTCGTCCCAGGTGAGCTGGTCGAGCAGCTGGTCCCACAGGGGGTTCTCATAGGACAGGCCTTCCATATTGACCAGCACGAGGCCGTTCTTGGCGCCGTAGGTCGGGTATTCGCCGCCCTTCTGGATGACCTTGTCGGCATCCATCTGGTCGCGGAGTTCGTCGGCCATGGTCTTGGTCATGGTCAGTTTGGCGTTGTTCTTGACGAGGGTGCCGTCCGAGTTGCGGCTCAGCATGGGCACGGCCGCCCAGTTGTCACGGGAATAATACACCACGCTGTTGGAACCGCGGCCTTCGTAGGTGTTGATGTCCACGAAGCCGAAAATGTTCTGGATGGGGTTGCCGGTCGAAGTAGACAGCGAGTAGGTCTGGGTATCCAGCGCAAGGCTGACTTTGTAGGCCAGCGCCGCGTTGCCGGCGGCATCCATCTTGTTGCCGGTGGTTTCGGGCTTGTAACCCTTGGCAGCCAGCAGGTTGTTCACCGCTTCGTGGGCGTTGCCGGCCACGATCAGGTAATAGTCGCCGGGCAGGATCACGTAGGTGCCCGCGCCGAACGTGTCGTAAGAGGTGAAGTACTTCTCCGCCACTTCCACGGTGACGGTCTCGGTCTGGTTGGGCTGGATGACGCCGGACTTGCCGAAGTCGATCAGCTCGACAGAGGGGACCTGCACCTTGTTCGTCTTCGCGTAATCGCCGTAGGGCTTCGCGATGTAGATCTGGACGGGGGTCTTGCCGGCCACATTGCCGGTGTTCTTCACATTGACAGAGACCTTATACACATTGCCGTCCTTCTGCACGGAAAGTCCGTCGAAGGAGAACGTGGTGTAGGAGAGGCCGAAGCCGAAGGGGTACGCCACGGTGGCATTGTAATCATAATTGCCCACATTGGCGGTGCCCATGACGAAGTCTTCGTAACGGGTCTCGGTGTACTTGTAGCCCAGGTACATGCCTTCCTGGTAGACCATGTAGGTGGTCATGGTGGACTGGTAGGAATTCTCCAGGGCGGGGTTCATGAACCCGTATTCTTCGTAGTTCGGATAGGTGAAGAAGTAGTTCTGGTCCGTGAAGTTGTTGTTCGTGGGGTTCAGCAGGTGGTCTGCCCACAGGGTGGCGGAAGCGCCGCCGGAGAAGTTGTATTCGCCGACCAGGAGCTTGGCCACAGCCACGGTACCGACTTCACCGACGGAGCCGACCCAGAGGGCCGCGTCGATGTCGTACAGGTTGCTCTTCAGGAAATCCAGCTGGATGGTGCTGGCCATGTTCAGGATCAGCACGATCTTCTTCACGGTGCCGGCCGCCTTCAGGCTCTTCAGGCCGTTCAGGACGGAGATTTCGGTCGCGCTCAGCTGCAGGTAGTCGCCGTTGACGCCGTCGTTGACGGAGGGCGACGCATAGTTGGTGTTGCCGTACTGCTCGCTCTTGCCGCTGGTGGCAGGCAGGTCATAGCCTTCGCCGCCGGTACGCTTGATGATGTAAATGGCCGCGTCGCCATAGGCCGCCACGTCTTCAAAACCGTCGACGGTCTGCACAACATCCCACGGGACGTCGCCGATATTGACCTTCGTGGTGGAGCTGGAGGGCACGTAATCGGCGTTGTAGCCTTCCGCGTTCCGGTTCGTGAAGTTGGAGTAGGACGTCGCCAGCTTCTCATTGATGCTGAGCAGCGGGTCGCCTTCCGCGGTATTCTTCAGGTGTTCCCGGTCATGGTATTTGCCGCGGAACGCGTCATACCAGCTGATGGCTTCGGAGGTGTTGATACCGCCGGAACCGGACGCCCCGTAGAAGGGGGACGCGCTGGTGATGCCGAACACACTGACCTTGGCGCCTTTGGAAAGGGGCAGGGCGTTGTTGTCGTTCTTCAGCAGGACGGCGCCTTCCGCCTCCTGCCGCTCCTGGATTTCGAAACCGCCGGCTACGACTTCCTGGATGCTCTTGTAGTTGGACTTGTAACCGTGCTCGGGATCGGAAGCGTCCCCTTCACCCGTCTTCACGACTTCGGCATTGCTCTGGCCGAAGAACGCGGTCACGGTATCGTTGTTGGCTGTGGCGATCCGGGTGGCCATCAGGGAGACGCCCAGCAGCAGCGCCGTCAGAATAACGGCTGTTTTCTTCAGAAAGGACTTCATCTTACGCTTCCTCCTTTACCTGCTTGACCTGTTTGAGGTAGATATTGACGATGCTCAGCACCAGGCATGCCCCGAACAGGGAAGTGCACAGGATGAACTGGTTGCTGAAGCTGTTCAGGTCAATACCGACCAGGACGACCACCACATAGCTGTACAGGCACTCAATGTAGAGCAGCACTGCAGCCAGGACGGCGGCGGCGAGCAGCCACGGGGAAACCTTGCCCAGCTTGATGAAGTGGAGCCCGACTGCGAGCACCGCACCGCCGATCAGCAGCCAGAAGGCCGGCCAGGACATGAATCCCACGTAGTTCCGGTAGGATACCGCATACACGATGGCGGTCACTACCGCGAGTACTGCCAGACAGACTGTCAGGTAGAACCCGATTCCTTTTTCTTTCAGGAATTTTGACATGTTTTTCCTCCTTTTGATTTTTGTAAAAGGCGTCGCCTTACAAAGATGTCAACAGCGTACCACAAAACAGCACCAGTTGCAAGTGATAATATGTGTTTCATTTATATCACATTGTTTTGCGTATATCTGCCTCTATTTTGGCGCGTTTCTGCATCAAATCCGGCATAATACCCGGTTCTTTTTTACCGGTTACAGAGGCTGCTTTCGGTTTTCCACTCTCTTTCCCGCAAATCTGCCGCGCGCGCCCGCCCCGGATCCCTGAAGAAAAAAACCGGTTAAAAAAGGATCAAAATGCGGCCCAGGGGGATTGCATTTCGTACAGTCCGGGCGGAAGGTCCGGGGGGCGGCGCAGGCTTTTATCCGCGTCTTCGCGTCTCCGCACGCCGCCCCTTCCCGCACCGTTCATGGATATTTTCCTTGAAAACACGGAAAAACTGTGGTAGGATGGGGCGTCAGACGGGGCGCTCCGCGCACCCGGGCCCGCTTCCGGGACTTCAGAAGCCCCTGTGCGATCGGCCGGTACCGCCGGGTTTTTCGCGGCCCCGCACACACATTTTTCAAAGACATTATAGGTGGTTCCGATGAATTATATCTTTATCTCCCCACAGTTCCCCCACACCTACTGGCAGTTCTGCGACCGCCTGAAGCAGGCCGGCGTCCGGGTGCTCGGCATCGGCGACGCGCCGTATGACAGCCTGGAAGGCCCCCTGAAGCAGGCGCTCACCGAATACTACCGGGTCAATTCGCTGGAAGATTACGGCGAAGTGTACCGGGCGGTCGCCTATTTCGCGTTCCGCTACGGGAAGCCGGACTGGCTGGAATCCAACAACGAATACTGGCTGGAACAGGACGCCCGTCTCCGCACGGATTTCCACATCACGACCGGGATCCAGGAGGCCGAAATCGGCGCGTGGAAGCATAAGGCGTCCATGAAGCCGGTCTACCGCGCCGCACACATTCCCACGGCCCGCTGCCACAGCGTCTCCACGCAGGACGCGGCGGAGGCGTTCATCGCTTCCGTCGGCGGGTATCCCGTCATCGCGAAGCCGGACGTGGGCGTCGGGGCCGCGAACACCTGGAAGCTCGAAAATGACGCCCAGCTCCGCGCCTTCTTCCTGGAGAAGCCGGACGTACCCTACCTGATTGAGGAATTCGTGGAGGGGGATATCTGCTCCTACGACGCCATCACGGACGCGCATTGCGCGCCCCTGTTCGAGTCGATGACGGTATGGCCGCCTTCCATCGCGGACATTGTCAACCAGGACCTTGACCTCTCCTACTATACGGCGCCCGATGTGCCGGATGCCCTCCGGACGCTCGGCCGGGCGGCGCTTCAGGCTTTCGGCGTCCGGAGCCGCTTCGTCCACCTGGAGTTCTTCCGGCTGAAAAAAGCGCGTCCGGGCCTTGGAAATGTGGGGGATTTTGTGGCGCTGGAAGTCAATATGCGGCCCGCCGGCGGCTACACGCCGGACATGATGAACTTTGCCCACTCCACGGACGTCTACCGGATCTTCGCGGACATGGTGACGCAGGACCGCCGGCGGCTGCCGGACAGCGGGGACCATCACTACTGCGTCTACGCCAGCCGGAAGGATTCCCACCGCTACCTGCACAGCCACGAAGAGATCCTGGCCCGCTACGGGGACCGGATCGTCATGTGCGAGCGGATGCCGGAACTCATGTGGGAGACCATGGGCTGCCAGATGTACACGGCACACGCCTATTCGCTCAGGGAAGTACAGGAATTCATCGCCTTTATCCACGAACGGAGCGGCGAGAACTGACGTTTTCCATGCGGGACCGCGGCCGGATATTTCTAGACCGGCCCGTTCCGCCAAAGAAAGGCAGGACCTGTACATGAAAGAGACGTATCTGAAGCATTACAGCCGGATCCTCGGCCGGGACATGGAACTGCTGGCCTTCTCCCGGGACGGAGACCTCTCCGAGGGCAGGCTCTGCCTCGCTTTCCCGCCCCAGAACGGCCGTTTTTATGATTTCGGGAATTTCGGGATGACGGAGGCCGCGCGCCCCTGGATCGACGCCGGGCGCCTGACGGTCGTCTGCGCGGACGGCATCGACGGGGAGACCTGGTCCTTCA
>JAGDAW010000056.1 GCA_017959345.1 Lachnospiraceae bacterium
CTTCGCGCCGGACATTTTCCCGATCATGGGGAGGGCCGTGGAGCGGTTGATCTTCGTCAGGAGCGGGGACGCCGCTTCCCGGAAGCCGAGGATCCGCGCATACATGCAGTAATCCTCATCCCGGTAGGCCTCGAGGTCCTCCTCGCGGATGTTCAGGATGACGTGGAGCAGCGCGCGGTTGATGCGCGTCCGCGTATAGGCTTTCGACTTCAGCGCCGACGCCCATTCCTTGAAGGTGTAGGCGTCCGGCAGGATATTGTTCACGCGGTCCGCGAGGTCGGAGGAGAAATCCAGGAAATCCGTCAGGTGGTCCCGGTGCATCAGCAGGCGGTCCTGCAGGATCATCGAGAAATCATCCGCGCGGACGGGGGTGGAGATCCCGAGTTTCAGCGCGAATTCCCGCGTGATGAAGGCGGGCACGTAGGGCGTGATCCGGTCGATCGCGTCTTCTTCGTAGAGCATATAGCGGAGGGCGGTGGCGGACGCCGTGTCCTCATAGACACGGACCGAATGGTAATCCGTCGCCCAGCGCTTCACGGTATAGGGGGTGATCCCCGCGTTCAGCCGGTCGATGGCGCGCAGGTACTCGATGCCGAGGATGTTGTTCGGCGTCTCGATGAGCTCGTCCAGACGGTCGATTTCGCCGCCGAAGTAGTTCTCCAGGGCGACGGAACGGGCTTTCGCGAAGTTCAGCCCCATTTTCAGGCCGTCCCGCAGGTCCTCCTGGAAGGATTCCGGCTCATGGTTCAGCACCTGGGCGATCTTCTGCAGCGCCGTGAGGTCCCCGGCCTCCGTGCCGAAGCAGATGGCGTCCACGCAGCCGAGCTGGTACAGGAGGCTGACGGCCGCCGTGGCAAATGTCTCCGCGGAAGCCGTGGAGAACAGCGTGGGCAGCTCGATCACGAGGTCCGCGCCGCCGTTCAGCGCCATGCGCGTACGGGCGTACTTGTCGATCACGGCAGGCGTGCCGCGCTGTACGTAGTAGCCGCTCATGACCACGACCAGGTAATCGCAGCCCGTCAGGGCGCGCGCCTGCTCGATGTGGTGCAGATGGCCGTTATGGAACGGGTTGTATTCCGCAATCAGTCCGCAGATCTTCATGGTGAGTCTCCTTTCCAGCCGGATAAGCCCACTATAACATGATTCCGACGAATCCACAACCGTTTTCCGGGCGGAACCGTCAAAGAAAAACGCGGAAGGCACCGTGAAGGCCGGGGATGGGGCCTTAAGGGGCACAATCTTGCCGCAGACCCCGCATTTTGTCTCTTGTCTCTTGAAATTCACGAATTTGTCCTGTATAATAGAGCCGGCGGCAGTGAATACGCACAAAAGATGCCCGCTGCCGTTTCCCGAGACTGTACGAAAGGAGCCTTAGTCATGGCATTTATTGACGTAATCAAGGCAAAAGCGAAAGAGGACCTGAAGACGATCGTCCTGCCGGAAGGTATGGACCGCAGGACCTGGGAAGGCGCCGTCGGCGCGCGGGACGAGGGCACCGCGAAGCTCATCGTGCTCGCTTCCCCCGAAGAGATGGAGAAGAACGCGGAAGGTCTGGACCTTCACGACATCACCGTGATCGACCCGAAGACTTCCCCGAAGAAGCAGGCATATATCGACCTCCTGGTGGAACTCCGGAAGGCAAAGGGCATGACGCCGGAAGAGGCGGAGCGCCTTGTGCTGAACGATTACACCTATTTCGGCACCCTGATGATCAAGTCGGGGGACGCGGACGGGCTGGTGTCCGGCGCGTGCCATTCCACGGCGAATACGCTGAGACCCGCGCTCCAGATCATCAAGACGAAACCGGGCGTCAAGCTCGTGTCCTCGTTCTTCCTGATGGAAGTGCCCGGCTGCGAATACGGCTGCAACGGCACGTTCGTGTTCGCGGACTGCGGCCTGGAGCAGAACCCCACGCCGGAGAAGCTCGCGGCCATCGCGGCCTCCTCCGCGGAATCCTTTAAGAAGATGGTCGGGGAGGAACCGCTGGTCGCCATGCTGTCCCATTCCTCGAAGGGCTCCGCGAAGCATGACGACGTCACGAAGGTCGTGGAAGCCGTCGCCATCGCGAAGGAGCAGTATCCGGAGTACATGATCGACGGCGAGCTCCAGCTCGACGCCGCCATCGTGCCCGAAGTCGGCCGGTCGAAGGCGCCGGGTTCCCCGGTCGCCGGACGCGCGAATGTGCTGGTCTTCCCGGATCTCGACGCCGGGAACATCGGCTACAAGCTCGTGCAGCGGCTCGCGAAAGCGGAAGCGTACGGGCCCATCTGCCAGGGCATCGCGGCCCCCGTGAACGACCTTTCCCGCGGATGTTCTTCGGAGGACATCACGGGCGTCATCGCGATCACCGCGGTGCAGGCGCAGGAGCAGTGATCCATGAAATATGATTTTCTGATCGTCGGCGCGGGTCTTTACGGGGCGGTCATCGCCCATGAGGCCCGGCAGGCGGGGCGGTCCGTGCTGGTCCTGGAGAAAAGGGACCACATCGGCGGGAATGTCTATACCGAGGACGTGGAAGGCATCCACGTCCACCGCTACGGCGCGCACATTTTCCACACGAACAACCGCGCGGTCTGGACCTACGTGAACCGGTTCGCGGACTTCAACCGCTATACGAATTCACCGGTCGCGAATTACTATGGGGAACTCTACTCCCTCCCGTTCAACATGTACACCTTCAATAAGATGTGGGGGGTCGTGACGCCGGAGGAAGCGGAGGCGAAGATCCGCGCCGAACGCGAAGCGGCGGGGATCACGGAGCCCCGGAACCTGGAGGAACAGGCCATTTCGCTGGTCGGGCACGACATCTACGAGAAGCTGGTGAAGGGCTACACCATGAAGCAGTGGGGCCGCCCCTGCACCGAGCTCCCGGCGTTCATCATCCGCAGGCTCCCGGTGCGCTTCACCTTTGACAACAATTATTTCAACGCGCTTTACCAGGGCATCCCGAAAGGCGGCTACACGAAACTGGTTTCGAACCTCCTGGGGGATACGGAAGTGCGGCTCGGCACGGATTTCCTGAAGGACCGGGAATACTGGATGCGGCAGGCGCGGACGGTCGTCTACACGGGGCCCGTCGACGCGTTCTTCGGCTGCAGCCTGGGGCCGCTGGAATACCGTTCGGTGCGGTTTGAGACGGAAGTCCTGGATAAGCCGAACTTCCAGGGCAACGCGGCGGTCAACTACACCGACCGTGAGACCCCCTGGACGCGCATCATCGAGCACAAGTGGTTCCAGTTCGGCAAAGACGACGCGGGGAACGAGCTGCCCAGAACCGTCATCTCCCGCGATTATTCCTCCGCGTGGAAGCCGGGCGA
>JAGDAW010000057.1 GCA_017959345.1 Lachnospiraceae bacterium
GACTGTACGGGCAGATGACCTGGAGAAGACCGAAGGGGAGAAGGACCCGGAACTGACGGCAAAGGTCACCGGCCTGCTGGACGGCGATACGCTGGAATACACGCTGCGGCGGGAGACGGGCGAGACCCCCGGGAAGTACGCCATCACCGTGACCGCGAAGGAGAAACCGAACTATACCGTGATGACCGAAGACGGCACGCTGACGATCCGGGCGAAGGCGGCGGACCCGACGACGCCCCCGCCGCCGGCGGAGGAACCCGCGCCGGAACTCTCGCCGGCACCCCCGCACACCGCGCACCATTTCGTGATCTCCGATGTGACGATCACGCGGATCCGGTACCGCTGCGACGGGTGCGGGATCAGCCTGTGGAAGGACAACGTCTCCTCACGGAACGCGATCCCCGGCCTGCTGCGGGATGAGGAAGGCAACGACACGGACTATACGGCCGGAGTGACCCGGGAGGACGGGAAGCGGATCCTGACGGTGACCCCGGAAACGGAGGAGAACGACACGCGGGGGATCTGCCTGCGGGTGACGCCGGCGGAGATCGAGGCATGGAAGGAAGAAGACCTGGACACCCTGCGCTTCGACCGGAACGGAACGATCCTGGAGATCGACATGGCGGCGGTGTCGGGCGAATGGTTCGGGACGGAGCAGGCAGGGGAGGAACCGGATTTCTATGTATTCCGGGTCCGGCCGGCCGACGGGGGCATGGAGATCGAAGTGAGCGCGCAGGCCGGAGAAGAGACGATCCCGGCCGGCGCCCTGGAGGGCATCACACTGAAAACAGGCGATGCGGAGATCCCGGTGACGGTCAACGGCACCTGGGCCGCGGAAGCCAAAAACTGAACGGAAATCAAAAAACGGGCCCGTCACGGTGTGTGACGGGCCCGAAGCGTTTCCGGGGAAAAATCAGTTCGCGAAGTAATCGACCCGGACGGACGGGAGAACCCGGACGCGGATCATGAGCGAACCGTCGTCCACGTTGAGGGTATACCAGGTTTCCGATCCGTCCTTCGAGAAGGAAATCTGGGCGACCCCGAGGCGGTCGACCAGCGGGATGAGGGAGGAACGGCCGCGCCGCTCCAGGTATGTCCGGGCCTCATTCTTCGCTTTGGCCAGGAGGGCGCTGTCGATATCCGAATCCTTCACATCATCGATATTGGTCGGTTTCGGCGCGCCCGGCCTCCGGGTGTACATCTGGACCAGGTTTCCGTCCTGGTCAAAATTCACGTTATAGGTCCAGTCGTAAACGCTGATTTCGCGGGACTTGTAGAAGGTTACGGAATAATAATCGTAGGTGAGGCCGCTGTTCTTCCGCGGGGCGTAGAAATGCGTGATATAGTTCAGGCCGGCGGTGGAATGGCCCTCCTTCTCCAGGACCTGGCGGGCCTTCTGCTCAAGGGCGGCCCAGTCGGTGCCCGCCGGCGAGGAGGAAGGGGACGCTTCGGCGTGCTCCCCGGCCGGGGGGCCCTTCCAGTCCGTCTCGAGGGCGGCGCGGGTCTTCGCGCCGGCGAGGCCATCGGGGGTCAGGCCGCTGCGGCGCTGGAACTCGCGGACGGCTTCCTCGGTCTTGGTGCCGTAGCAGCCGTCCGCCGTGCCCCGGAGATAGCCGAGGTCGATGAGCTGCTGCTGCAGGACGCGGACCTCCTCGCCGCTGCAGCCGGGGTACAGGGTGGTCGGTTTATAGGCCGGGGCCAGATCCGAAGCCGGAACCGTGGCCGGGGCCGATGCCTGGGCCGGGGCGGCCGCGGGCGCGGCGGCACCGGACGACGCCAGGAGGGTACGGGTCTTTGTGCCGGCGAGGCCGTCGGGGGTCAGGCCGCTGCGGAGCTGGAAGGCGCGGACGGCCTCCTCGGTGCGGGCGCCGAAAATGCCGTCGGCACTGCCCTGGAGGCAGCCGATGGCAATGAGCGCCTGCTGCAGGGCGCGGACGTCCTCCCCGCGGCAGCCGGAGTAGAGGGTGGTCGGTTCATACGCCAGGGCCGGGACGGCCATGGACACGCACAGGGCAAGGGCCAGAAGGGCCGCAAACAGCCTGGTTCGCTTAAGGGACGGACGGTTCATACATTCCTCCTTCTTCGGGCGGCCGGCGGAACGCCGGGAAGCCTTCTCCATCAATGATGACGGGATTATAACATAATATTACGAAATTGTAAATAAAATAATTATATTTTTAATAAATATGGAGCGGAAAGAGCAAAAAAAGTTGTCAGGAGAACCGTCCCCCTGACAACACTCTTTTCTTACTCCGCTGTTTCCGGCGGCCAGTCCAGGATCAGCGTCTTGGCGCCCATGAACCGGCCCCCGATGTCATACCTGACAGAATAAGAGGATTCCCCGGGGATAAACGATTTCCGGCCGATATATTCGCTGTTCGCGTCAAAGGCGGTGATCTCCACGTTGTCCGTTCCCGACGGAAGCGAATACTTCATGTAATCCTGAATCATAGCCGGATACAGGATTTCGAAGGAAAGCTCCTCCTCGCCCTTCCGGCAGGTGACGTTAAAGAAGTCCGTCGGCACTCCGGGTTTTACCGTCATGCTGAACGGGGCGCCGTCCGGCGTGACGGTTATGGCTTCCGCCGGGTCGCTCACCTCGACAGACAGCAGCGGAGACGGATGGAAGAACAGGTCGCCCTCGTCATAGTACAGGTTATAGACGAACAGCGCATCGCCGTTTCCCGAAGGAATATAGCCGGCCTCCGCCGTTGCGCTGATGGTGCGGGTATCGATATTGGCCGAATACTGCAGGGAAGAGACGTTCTGCTCTCCTGCGAAGGATTGCTCGTCCCCTGCATCAAAATAGTAAACCATGGCCGCGTCGAGCGGGAAGGTGTATATGCCTTCGTTCTTTTCCGCGGAGATCCTGCTGACATTCCCCGCATCCACTTCACCGCTGACGACAATCACGCCCGCCGGCCGGTTCCACTCCCTGGAGCCGCTGCATCCGGAGACACAGAACAGCATCAGCACAGCGGCCAGAATCAGCATTGTTTTTTTCACAGAAATCCCTCCAATAACATCATACAGGAATAGAACGGAGAACAAAGGGAAATCCTTCCACCGGCCCTGCACGGAAAGAAAAAACAGCGCATCCCAAATAGAACAAATGTCGCTTTCCGGGCGACCCGGAGCAGCGGGATACAGGTCAGGATAAGGACGGAAGGGAGGGATCCGGCAGGCCGGTCAAAGTACATACCCGGAAGAAAAACCATGAACAGAGGGAGATTGACAGGGACCGGCGTCTCAAGTTAAACTTGATTCCAGATACTCAAGTTCAATTTGAATCCGCTGGTTTCCCTCTCTCCGCAGGTTTATGCTGGATACGGAAAGGGGATGAGCGGAATGGCGGAAATAAAAGAAAAGATCCTGCTGCTGGACACGATCCGGAACCGCCCGGAGGATTTTCTCCCGATCGTGGACCACGCCTGGAAGGTGTTCCCGGCGATGACGAAGGGAACGGACTGGCGTGACGACCCGGAATACAACCTCGGATGGGACGCGGGCCTGCTGGACGGGAACCGGCCGTACTTCGCGGAGAGCTGGGCGACGGGCGGCATCACGATGCGGACTTACTTTCTCTCCGCGGAGGGCATGGAGGACGCGGAAACGAAAGACCTCGTGAAGCTGCTGACCGGCACGGGTCTTTTCCGGCCGCGGAACCCCGGAAAGCCCAGGGCGAAGACGATGAAGTTCACGGATGAACACGGCAACGCGTTCTTCTCCGTCAACGTGACGATGGAAGACGAAAACGGGACGTATACCGACGGCGGAACCGTGTATCCCATCAGGGAACTGAACGCGTACAACCGGAAAAAGAAGA
>JAGDAW010000058.1 GCA_017959345.1 Lachnospiraceae bacterium
GCGTACCGGGGAACCCTGCCCTTCTTCCGCACGTCCGAGCAGCGCCGTCCTTCCGGCCTGAAGCCCCTCCGCGGGCCGGGGAACCCCGCCCTTCTTCCGCACGTCCGGGCAGCGCCGTCCTTCCGGCCTGAAGCCCCTCCGCGGACCGGGGCACCCCGCCCCCTAATCCGTAAACCCGGTGCGCCTTCTTCCGCCGGTCATCCCTCGCAGAGCCGCACGGCCTGCCGCAGGTCAATCGCGCCCGTATAATACGCCTTCCCGATAATCGCGCCGGAAAGCCCGGCGTCCCGGAGCGTAAACAGGTCCTGGAGCCTGGTGACCCCGCCGGACGCGATCAGCGCCATCCCGGTGCCCCGCACTTCCGAAAGGATCCTCCGGTAAAGCGCGGCGTTCGGCCCGGCCAGCACCCCGTCCTTGGAAATGTCCGTGCAGATCACCGTCCTCACGCCATACCCGAGGATGCGCTTCAGGAAATCCGCCACGGTCTCTTCCGTCGTCTCGGTCCAGCCCTCCACCGCGAGGTAATCCCCGCGGATATCCGCGCCGACCGCGAGCCGGTGCCCGTACTCCGCGGCGGCCTCCATCAGGAACGCCGTGTCCTTCACGGCCGCCGTCCCGACGATGACCCGGTCCAGGCCCGCGGCCAGGTACCGCTCGATCACGTCCATGGAGCGGACGCCGCCGCCCACTTCGCAGAACAGCCCCGTCGCGGCCTTTATCGCTTTCACCGTCTCAAAATTCGGGGTCTCCCCGGTCCGCGCGCCATCCAGGTCGACAATGTGGATGTGGGACGCGCCTTTGTCGCGCATGGTCAGCGCGGTCTCTTCCGGGTACGCCCCGTAAACGGTAACCTGTTCATAATCGCCCCGCATCAGCCGGACGGCCTTGCCGCCCAGAAGGTCCACGGCGGGATACAGATCCATCATACAAACACCTCCCGGTTCTCCGCCTTGCCGCCCCGAAGCCCGCAGAAGGCCTTCAGGATCGAAAGTCCCGTGTCCCCGCTCTTTTCGGGGTGGAACTGGCAGCCGAACACATTGTCCCGCTGTACCGCCGCGGTCAGGTCCGCCCCGTACTCCGTCACGGCCGCCGTATGCGCGGCGCAGTCGAACGCCGCGTAGGAATGGACGAAATACACATGCGCGCCCTCCGGGACGTCCCGGAACAGCGGGCATTCCCGGAAACCGGCGGTTTTCAGGACGTTCCAGCCGATGTGCGGCACCTGGAGCCCAGGCCCGATCACGTCACGGATGGGCCGGACTTCGCCCGGGATCAGCCCCAGGCCCCGGTATTCCCCGTCCTCGAAGCTCCGGTCAAACAGGAGCTGCATGCCCAGGCAGATGCCGAGGAACGGCTTCCCGGAAGCGGCTTCGCGAAGGACCACGTCCTTCATCCCGGTCTCTTCGAGCTTCCGCACCGCGTCCCGGAACGCGCCGACCCCGGGCAGGACCACATGGTCCGCCGCCCGGATCACCGCTTCGTCCGACGTGATCCTTGCCTCTTCGCCGATCGCCGCGAAAGAGCTTTTCAGGGAGAACAGGTTGCCCACCCCGTAGTCAATGACCGCAATCACTTACAGCGCTCCTTTCGTGGACGGGATCTCTTCCTTCATCACGGCATCGTACGAAACGGCCTGGCGGAGCGCGCGGGCCGCGGCCTTAAAGGCGCCTTCGATGATGTGATGGCTGTTTTTCCCGGAGAACTGCCTCAGGTGCAGCGTGCACCCCGCGTTCCGGGTGAATCCCATGAAGAACTCTTCCACGAGTTCCGTGTCAAATGTGCCCACCTTCTCCGTGGGGATCTCCAGGCCGTACTGCAGGTACCCGCGGCCCGACAGGTCCACGGACGCCAGGATCAGCGCCTCGTCCATCGGCAGGATCATGGTGCCGTACCGGACGATTCCCCGCTTGTCCCCGAGCGCTTCCCGGAATGCCTGGCCCAGCACGATGCCGATGTCTTCCGCGGAATGGTGGTCGTCCACCTCCGTATCCCCCGCGCAGCGCACATGAAGGTCGAAGCACCCGTGCCTGGAGAACAGGGTCAGCATATGGTCCAGGAACCCGATGCCCGTATCGATCACGCCCTGTCCCCGGCCGTCAAGGTCCAGCGACAGTGTAATATCCGTTTCGTTTGTCTTCCGTTCGATTTCCGCTTTTCTCATCCGTTCCTCCTCCGGTGCTGCCCCAGGATCTCCCCGAGCGTCTGTACCAGCGTCTCCATATCCGCCCGCGTGCCCACGGTAATCCGGTTGTACGCCGAAATCCTCTCTTTCTGAAAATGCCGGACCAGGATGCCCCGCGCCTTCAGCGCCAGGTACAGTTCCTCCCCGCCGATCTCCGGATGCTTCGCGAACACGAAGTTCGTCATGGAATCCAGGACCGCAAACCCGAGTTTTTCCAGCGCTTCCGTGAGGAACGCCCGGTTCTCCATGATCGTCCGGCAGTTCGACCGGGTATACGCCTCGTCTTCGAGGGCGCCCGCGCCCGCCGCGAGCGTCATGGCGTTCACATTGTACGGGTTCGTGGAATACCGCAGCGTCTGCAGGTCCCGGATCAGCGCCTCATCCCCGGCCGCGAAGCCGAGCCGCGCGCCCGCCATGGACCGGGACTTGGAAAATGTCTGCACCACGAGCAGGTTTTTGTATTCGCGGATCAGCGGGACCGCGGACGTGCCGCCGAAATCGATGTAGGCCTCATCCACCACGACCACATGTTCCGGATTCGCCTCCAGGATGGCGCGGATCCGGTCCGGGGTGAGATAGAGCCCCGTCGGCGCGTTCGGGTTCGCGATGAACACCGTGCCGCCCGCGTCCGCGTAGTCCGCGGGATCGATCGAAAAATCTTCCCTCAGCGGGACCTCCCGGAAGGGAAGCCGGTAAAGATCCGCGAAAACCCTGTAAAACCCGTATGTGATGTCCGCGAAAACCGCGGGCGTCCCGGGTCCGCAGAAAGCCATGAAGGCGAAATTCAGCGCTTCGTCCGAGCCGTTCGTGCAGACCACATTTTCCTTCCGGATGCCGTAGAGCGCGGCGATGCGTTCCCGGGTCTCCGTACACTCCGGGTCCGGGTAGAGCATCAGGCGCTCGGCGGCCAGGGCGGCGGCTTCCCGCGCCTTCTGGGAAGGCGGGAACGGGGATTCGTTCGTATTCAGTTTCAGGTACGCGCGGTCCCTGGGCTGCTCGCCCGGGACGTACGGCACCAGGTCCCGGAATGCCGGGCTGAAATAGATGCTCATGCCTTCCTGTCCTCCGACCGCACCAGTGCGGAACGCGCGTGGGCCGTCAGGCCCTCCTGCCGCGCGAAATACGCGATGTCGTCCGCCACGTCGTCCAGGGCGTCCGCCGTAAAGTACGTATACTGGGTCTTCTTCACGAAGTCGTCCACGGAGAGCGGGCTCGAGAACCGCGCGGTCCCGCCGGTGGGCAATGTGTGGTTCGGGCCCGCCAGGTAATCCCCCAGGGCTTCCGGCGTATTCCGGCCCATGAAGACGGACCCCGCGTGGCGGATCCGGTCCAGCCACTCGAACGGCTCGTCGACGCAGAGCTCCAGGTGCTCCGGCGCCAGCGCGTTCGCGATCTCTATGGCCTGGCGGAGGTCCTCCGCCACGATAATCTTCCCGTTCTGTTCGACAGAAGTCCTGGCGATCTCTTCCCGGGGCAGCAGCGGCAGCTGCCGTTCGATTTCGGCCTGCACCGCCTCCGCGAGCGCCCTGGAATCCGTCACGAGCACCGCGCTCGCGAGTTTATCGTGCTCCGCCTGGGAGAGCAGGTCCGCCGCCGCGTAAACCGGGTTCGTCTTCCCGTCCGCCACGATCAGGATCTCGCTCGGCCCCGCGATCATATCGATGGAGACCTGCCCGAACACCTGCTTCTTCGCCTCCGCGACGAAGGCGTTCCCCGGCCCCACGATCTTGTCCACGCGCGGGACCGACTCCGTCCCGAACGCGAGCGCCGCGATTGCCTGGGCCCCGCCGCACTTGTAAATGCGCCCGACGCCGGCCACGTGCGCCGCCGCGAGGATCACGGGGTTCACTTTCCCGTTCCGCATGGGCGGCGTCACCATCACGACTTCCGGGACCCCGGCGATCTTCGCGGGGATCGCGTCCATCAGCACCGTGGACGGGTACGCCGCAGTGCCGCCCGGCACGTAGAGGCCGGCCCGGTCGACCGGGATCACCTTCTGCCCCATCACGATCCCCGGCCGGTCGTTGATGATGAAGCTGTTCCGGACCTGGCGGCTGTGGAACGCGCGGATATTTTCCGCCGCCCGTTCCAGGATGCGGAGGAATTCCGGATCCACGGCGCCGAGCGCCTCTTCGATCTCCTCCCGGCTGACGGCAAGCGGCTCCGGCCGGACGCCGTCAAAGCGCTCCGTATAATCCAGCACCGCCGCGTCCTTCCGGGCCTTTACGTCTTCCAGGATGGCCCGTACGATGCCGGAGACGTCCGTCTTCGGCTCCACGCGGGCAAATATCTCGGAAACCGGCACTTCGCCGTATTCAAGAATCCTGATCATGCTTCTCTCCTGTCTTCCGCGGCCGCTGCCGCGATCCCCGCCCGTACGCGGTCGATCTCCGCCCCGCGGAAACTGTAGGACGCCTTATTCGCGATCAGCCTTGCGCTGATGGGGAAAATCTCTTCCAGCACTTCCAGATGGTTTTCGCGGAGGGTCGTCCCGGTCTCCACGATGTCCACGATCACGTCCGAAAGCCCCAGCAGGGGCGCGATCTCGATGGACCCGTTCAGGCGGATCAGGTCGATGTCCCGGCCCTTCCCGCGGTAGTACTCTTTCGCGCAGTTTTCATATTTGGTCGCCACCCGGAGCGGCCGGTTCAGGCCGTCCGTGAACCCCGCGGGGCCCGCGACCGCCATCCGGCAGATCCCCGTGCGGAGGTCCAGCAGCTCGTACACATCCGGGGATTCCTCGTTCAGGATGTCCTTCCCCACGACGCCGATGTCGGCGGCGCCGCGCTCCACGTAACGCGCCACGTCCGTGGGCTTCACGAGGGAGAAGCGGATGCCGGCGGCTTCATTTTCGAAAATGAGCTTCCGGCTGTCGGAAAGGATCTCCGGGCAGCCGAAACCCGCTTTCTCGAACATCATATAGACTTTCGTCCCAAGACGGCCCTTCGGGAGCGCCACGGAAAGCAGCTGCTTCCCCGCGGGCTTCTCCAGCACGCCGCTGTCGTTCAGGTGGTCCAGGTAGACCGCGAACCCGATGGCTCGGGAAGCCTTCCCCATGCGCCGCATCAGCCCGTCATACTGGCCGCCCGAAAGCACGCTCTCCGGCACGCCGGGGACGAACCCCTTGAAAATGAGGCCGGTATAATAGCCCATGTCGCCGGTCAGCGAGAAATTCAGGCGGAACTGCGCCCCGGACGTCCGCGCCCCGCCGAGCGCTTCCTCCAGGAACGCCCGCTCTTCCGCGGCGGAGAACGTCTCACAGAGCGCCGTAAGGCGCGGCATCACTTCCTCCGCGGTGCCGTTCAGGGACACCAGC
>JAGDAW010000004.1 GCA_017959345.1 Lachnospiraceae bacterium
AAACGGGCCGTTTTGCGCGTTCCAGAGGCTACGGGCAGCCGTCCTTCCAGAAACCGGGAAACCCGGCCGTGCCGGGATACCCCCGGCGGATAAAAACAGCCTAAAAACACAGCAGGAAGCGGGCGCTTCCTACCGTGTGATGATAATTGCCGCACCTTCCGGGTGCCGGCGTGTATATTACCTCCGGATGCCCCGGATCCCCGAACGGTGCCGCTTCGGAAGGAACCAGAGCCCGAACAGGAAACGCAGGAAGAGGAAGAGGGCGACGGAGCCGGTGAGCGCCGCGAGCAGCCAGCCGTCGATGACGACCAGCGGGGGATTCGACTCGAACACCAGCTTCTCCTGCACCTGTTCCCGGAAGAGCGGGGAGGAGGCGGTGTCGTCGCTGGATACCAGGGTCACGGACCCCAGCGGGTAGTCCTGGTAGGTGTAGACGATCAGGACTTCATCGTCCGTCACGACCGAGCGGCGGTCCAGCATGTCGAAGGAAATCGTGTCCGGGAGCAGGATGGTATCGGTGGACCGGATCTTGAGCAGGGAAATGTCCGCGGCCGGGATCTTCAGGGGCGACGACGTGAAGCTGCTCTCCATGTTGAGGGAGGTGTCCAGCTCCGCGGGCAGCACCTGGTGGAAATAGTTGAAGCCGTAGTCCAGCAGCGACTGGGTGGACGCGAAATGGCCGCCGTTCTCACAGCCCATGACGACCGCGATCAGGCGCGTCCCGTCCTTCTCCGCATACGTGACCAGGTTATAGCCGGCCTCGTCCGTATGGCCCGTTTTTCCGCAGATAACCGCGGAATTATAGTACTCCGACGTGGAGCGGATCATCATGTTCGTGTTTGTCATGGGGATGTCCTTGTTCAGCAGCTCGTCCGCGTGGTGGACGTACGAGAGCGAAGAGGAGATGGTGACAAACGTATCGCTCTGGATGCACGCCTGCATGATCAGCGCGAGGTCGTAGGCGCAGGTGTAGTGGTTCTCGTCGTGCAGGCCGTTGGCGTTCACGAAGTGGGTATTGACGCAGCCCATCCGGTACGCCCGCTCGTTCATCAGGCCGACAAATGCGGTCTGCGAGCCGGAGACGTGTTCCGCGAGCGCGTTCGCGACTTCATTGGCCGACGGCAGGAGGAGGCCGTAGAGGCACTCCCGGAGCACCATTTTCTCACCGCGGCGCATGCCGATGTGGCTGGAGCCGGACGGGATATTGACCGCCGAAAACGGGAAATCCACGATATCCGTGAGCCCGGACCGCTCCAGCGTCAGGAGCGCGGTCATGAGCTTCGTGGTGGAAGCCGGGTACATGGGCACCGTCGCGTGCTTCGCGTAGAGGATCTGGCGGGAATCCGCGTCGATCAGGATGGCGGAACCCGCGGAAATATTCGGCGCCGCGGGCCAGTTGGACGGGATGGCGTCAATGGTTTCGTTGACCCGGCCGATGTCGTCCGCGAGGGCGGGCAATGGGCGGGTGAAAATGAGCATGCCGGAGAGCAGGATGGCAAGGACCAGGTTCAGGCGTCTGTTCATGGGGACTCCTTGGGAAAGCCGGCGCGCGCCGGTTGCAGAATCAAAAACGGAAGCGGGGCGTTCTGAACCCCGCTTCCTATTTTATACCTTCTTAGAAAGTATGTCTATCGTTTTTTCGTGTCCGCGATGCCGGTCCCGTGCCGGAAACATTTACCGCTCCGATCCGATAAACGACACCACCACGATGCTGCCGCCGGTATGTGTGCCGATCATGGGTCCCACATTGGCCGTCAGGATGTGATGGCAGCCGAGCCGCTTCCCGATCTGCTCCGCCACGTACGCCGCGTCCTCCGGGCAGTTCCCGTGCGCGATCATGACCATCTCCCGGTTGTACGCCTCGAAGCCCTTCGAACGCTCTTCCATGAAATCCACAAGGAAATTCAGGGATTTCTTGCGGCCGAGGATCTTCTTCGTCACGTCCAGCCTGCCGTCCTTATTGACCTCGATAAACGGCTTGATGCTCGCGATGGAGCCGATGATGGCGCTGGACCTTGACACGCGCCCGCCCCGCCAGAGGTCGAACAGGTTGTCCACAGTGATCGAATGATGTACGTGCGAGGCAATGTAGCGGAGCGTCTCCGCGGTCTCTTCCAGGCTCTTCCCCTCGGCGCGGTACTTCGCCGCGTAGTAGACCACCAGCCCTTCGCCGATGGACCCGCCCAGGCTGTCCACGATCTCGACTTTCTTCTCCGGATGGTGCTTCATGAACGCTTCCGCGCCGATTTTCATGCTGCCCACGGTTCCGGAAAGGCCGGAAGAGAGGCCGACGTACAGAAATTCGTCCGCGTCGTCCCGGTGCGCTTCCAGGAACTCCTCCGCCTGCTCCGGGTTGACCTGGGAGGTCGTCGGCCGCGCGCCTTTTGACAATAATTTATAGAACTCCTCCGCGGGCAGTTTCCTGTCCTGCCCGTTGATGGTTTCGCCGTTCAGCATCGTGCTCAGGCAGATCTGCGCGATATCATATTTTTCAAGGAATTCAGAAGGGAGGTCGGACCCGTTGTCCGTGAGGATCTTAAAACTGCTAGCCATGACAAATGTGCTCCTTTCTCTGTTCGGAAATCCGCTGCGTCCAGGGCCCCGGTGTCCCGTACCGCGCCCCGCCGCCGTTTACCATGATACCGCAGGAAGCGCCCGGATGCAATCTATGGGACGGGCAGAGACTCTCATGAAAGGGAAAAAACGGGTCTCCCGGACTCTACGGGCGGATTCTACCGGGGGATGCCAATTCTCCGAAACAGAGAAATTCAAAAACAGATTCATATATACGGATGAATAAGGATTATATATTGAAAATATAGATATGATTCAAAGAGTATCACGCGCCAATACACATAGATGTGTTTTTCACGTGTTTCCGGCCTTTCCCTGCTGGTTTCGACGCCCCGGGAACCAGCCCCCGCAGCGCCCGGGGAACCTGTCCTGCGGCGCCCCGGGAACCAGCCCCGCGGCACCCGGGGAACCTGCCCCGCAGCGTCTCGGGGAACCTGCCCTACAGCGCCTCGGCCCGGCGCACGTGCCTGCGCGGCAGGGG
>JAGDAW010000059.1 GCA_017959345.1 Lachnospiraceae bacterium
CATCTTTACCCTGCCGGAGTCGTGACGGACGGCGAAAAGCCGGCGTCACGGCTGAGGCGCGGAAAGCGACAGGATGCGGCGCCGGACGGCTTACTTAAACAATAGAAAAACGCAGGAAACCGGCCGGATCATCGAAGGATCCGGCCGGTTTCCTGCGCGTTTCGGCGTGCGCTTAATTGAATTTGACCACTTTTCTGGAAAGCTTATAGAAGAAATTCGACACGCCCTGCCCGAACCGTCCCGGCAGCATCAGGAACAGCAGCGCCGTCCTGTACCGGAAATGGTCCGCCCACTTTCTGTCAAACGCCCTGCAGCGGTCCCACATGGCGTCCAGGTCCGCGTCCGAAGCCGCGGTCTTGTTCAGCCTTGTGAAGAAAATGGCGCCGCCGAGCAGGATGAACAGCTCGTGGGAAAGGTACTTCCGCTTCTTCCTGTCCGCGACCTCGTCCAGATGGAAGGACGTGAAGCACAGCTCCGCCGCCTTGATCTGGTGGGTGTACCGCTTCTTCATGGATTCCTCGGCCATCGACTGGCCTTCCCTGCCGATCGTATAGCGGTACAGGTCCGTGTTCATGTAGTACAGCCGCTCCGCGTTCCTTAAGTTCCCGTAGACCATGTAGTTGTCTTCGTAGAACGTGTGGAGGGGGAGCTCGATGCCGGTCTTCCTCAGCATCTCCGTATTGAACGTGCAGGTATGGAGCATCAGCACCTGGTCGATGCGGAACCCCTTCGTGTCCGCCCACGTGAAGGTCCGCCCTTCCGGAAATGCGTTCGACATGTTGATGGAACGGTCCCCCACGCCGTCCGTATGGACGTAGTAATAGTTCGTGAAGAAAATGTCCACCGGGCCTTCCCGGTCCACGCGCTCCAGCTCGTCCAGGAACCGCGGGAAATCCGCGCTCAGGGCGTCGTCGCTGTCCACATTTTTAAAATATCTGCCGGTGGCGTGGCGGACACCCTGGTTGATGCCCGCCCCATGGCCGCCGTTCTCCTGATGGATCACCCGGACAATGGACGGGTACTTCGCGGCGTATTCGTCCGCGATCTCCCCGGTCCGGTCCTTCGACCCGTCGTTCACGATGATGATCTCCACCCGTTCGCCGCCGGGCAGGAGGCTCTCGATGCAGTTGCTCAGATAGTCCTGCGCGTTATACGAAGGGACTACGACAGTCAGCAGTTTCATGGTTATTTCAGTTTCGCCTCACCGATCGCATTTTTGATCATGTTGATGATAAAGGCCACGATGACCCACAGCAGGCCGATGATCCAGAAGCCCTTCACTTCGAGCACAATGCCGTTCACCATGTTCATGTCCACCATGCCGCCGGCCATCTTCGCGAGGGCGCGGAGAGGCATGTTGTAAATGAACAGGATGTTCAGGTCCGCCTTACCCTTCTTTTCATTTCCGACCTTGATCTGGTTCAGGATGAACCATACCAGCAGGAACAGCGGGCTCCGGCCGTGGTTCAGGTCGCCGAAGGTCATGTTCTTGTCGATCTTCGTCTTGCCTTTCTCCGGCAGCTCGCGGCCGAGCAGCTTCCGGAAGTCCTCATCCGGGACGTCCTTGATCTGCGCGGTCTCATACACGCCCATGCTGCCTTCATACGGCGCGGAAGCGTGCGTGCCTTCCCGTTCGATCGTGCCCTTCAGCTTAATGTCTTCGACATTCGCGCCGATCAGGATTTCATATTTGCCGCCCTCTTCTTCCCAGGATTTCATCCGGACGTTCCAGTAACGGAAAGCCTTGTCATCCAGGGTGATGGTGACGGTCTTCGACGCGCCGGAGGCGAGTTCCACACGCTTGAAGCCCTTCAGCTCCTTCTTTGCGCGGTAAATGCTGCTGTCCGGAAGGCTCACGTAAAGCTGGGCGACTTCCGCGCCTGCGACCGCGCCGGTGTTCGTCACGGTGAAGGAGACCTGGTCCCCGTTGATGTGCAGGTTCGAATACTCGAAGGTGGTGTAGCTCAGGCCGTAACCGAACGGGAAACGCACCGGGATGCCGGCGGTATCATAGTAACGGTAGCCGATGTACGGGCCTTCGCGGTATTCGGACGTCTTGATCTGGCTCGGGAAGATCTGGGCCGGCGTATCCTCGTAGGAAATGGGCCAGGTCTCCGTCAGCTTGCCGGACGGGTTGATCTTGCCGGTGATGACGTCCAGGAGGGCGCCCGCGCCGGCCTGTCCGCCGAGGCCCGCGTACACGAAGCCCTTCGCGTTGTCGATCCACGGCACTTCCACGGTAGAGCCCGAGAAGAACAGCACCACGATCTGCTTGTTGACCGCCTGGATGGCTTTCAGGAGGTCGATCTGGTTCTGCTCCACCTTCATGCTGAGACGCTCCGCGCCTTCAGACTCATTCGACTCGTTCAGGCCCATGCAGAGCAGGACCACGTCCGCGTTCTTCGAAAGCGCGACGGCCTCCGCCTGGAGCGCGGCATTCTCCGTGCCGATCCGGTCGAAGCCCTGCGCATAGCCGATGCAGTTCAGGGAAGAATCCCCGATCAGCGCCTTCAGGGAGTCCACCTTCGTGGAATTCACGACGGAGGAACCCGCGCCCTGGTATCTGGGCGTCTCCGCGAAGTCGCCGATCAGCGCGACTTTCGTCCCGCCCGCGAGCGGAAGGATCTTCTCGTCGTTCTTCAGGAGGACGACGCACTCACCCGCTGCCTTCCTGGCAAGGATGTGGTGCTGTTCCTCGCTGTATTTGGGTTTCCGGTCAATGGCCGGCTGCGTCCGGTTGATCAGGGTCAGGAGTTCGCGGATACGGTCGTCCACGTCCGCCTCGCTGATCTTGCCGGATTTCACGGCGGCGATCACTTCACGCGCGGAGCCGAGGCCGGGGGCCGGCATCTCCAGCGTGGAGCCGTTCTTGACGCCGAGCGCGTGGTCGTTCGATCCGCCCCAGTCGGTGACGACCATGCCGTCGAATCCCCACTCTTCCCGGAGGATATCCTTCAGGAGGTATTTGCTCTCGCTGGCGTAGGTGTCGTTCACCAGGTTGTAGGACGTCATGATCGTGCGGGGCTTCGACTCCCTCACCACGATTTCGAAACCGGTGAGGTAGATCTCACGGAGCGTACGCTCGTCCAGCTGCGAGTCCGAAGCCATACGGCGGGTCTCCTGGGAGTTCACCGCGAAATGCTTGGGACACGCGGAGCCGCCCTGCGACTGGATGCCGCGGACGTAGGACGCGGCCATCTTGCCGGCCAGGTACGGGTCTTCCGAGAAATACTCGAAGTTACGGCCGCAGAGGGGGTCGCGCTTCATGTTCAGGCCGGGCCCGAGCAGGACCGATACGCCCTGTCCGACCGCCTCTTCGCCGAGGGCAACGCCGACTTCTTCACCGAGCGCTTCATCCCAGGAGTTCGCCATGGTCGCGGCCGTGGGGAAGCAGGTGGCCGGTTCGGATCCGGCGATACCCAGATGGTCTGCGGCTCCCGCCTGCTTGCGGAGCCCGTGCGGGCCGTCGGAGAGCAGGAAGGAGGGAATGTCGTGTTTGGGAAGTCCGCGTGATGCGAAAGTCGCTCCGCCGGCGAGCAGGGCGGCCTTTTCTTCCAGGTTCAGTTCTTTCAGTTTCTTTTCAATATCCATGTGCGTCTCCTTTGGATAAATTTGCAGAGTACTATGTTCATTCTATCAAAAAAAATAGCCCGCGTCTATAGCGAATCTGTGGAAAACGACGCAAAAACAGTGGAAATCCGTCCTGTTTTCCCACATTTTCCGCGGTTTGACGCCCGCTCAGGCCTTTCTCCCGGCCAATACCCCGTACCCGCCGGTTTTCAGGATCTTGTCCTTCAGGCCCGCGGCCTGCGAAAACCCCTGCGCTTCCAGCTCCGAAGCGGCCTCATCCAGCGCTTTCTCGAACTTGCCGGAGAGCTGTTTCAGGTGCCGGAGCCCGACTTTCCGGCTGAATCCGGCCTCCTCCGCCGCGTCCCCGAACGCCTCCTCCGTGATGTCGTCCAGCGCGTAGCGCCCGCCCAGGGAGAACGCCATATTCCGGGAACTCTCCTCGTAAATGCTGGTGCTCAGGATGTCGTAGGCCGGCGCCAGCCGCAGGGTCTTCAGGTCCCGGCTGTACAGGATGGAAATGTTCTTGATATGGTTGTCGGAATTCCCGACCAGGAAATCGTAGACAATGATGTCCCAGAGTTTCAGGGAATCCTCGATGGGGTTCGCGGAAACGGACCGGAGCATGGTGAATATTTTCTGCAGGTGCCGGTCCCCGGGGTGTTCGTATTTGTCCTTCGAGGCGATGCCCAGCGCCTGCGCGAAATCCTCCTGGTGGAGGCGCATCGGGATGGGGAGGCCTTCCGGGGTGTGGTAGCCGCGCGTAAAACAGCGGTCGTAGCGTTTTGTGGCGAAAAGCACTTCGTCGTCCCGCGTGCCGCCGGTCCGGATGATGAAGCTGTCCGGCACCTCGATCCCGATCTTCCGGGCCGCGAGGAGGGAGAGCTGCTCGTTCGCCACGATGCCGTCCAGCCGTACATGGCTCTGTTTGACAATGTGCGTGCTCGCGGCGGTGCCCTTCGGCAGGTACCAGACGTCGTCCGGTTCATCGTAATAGAGGCCCACTTTCCCGGAGGCGCCGGTCAGAGACAGATGCGCTTTCAGCACGAATTCGGAGGATTTCACGACGCCTTCGCTGGCGAGTTCCTTCACACGGTCCTCCGAGAGCGGTTCGTAGGTGTTCTCCTCCACCATCTCCCCTTCCGCGATCACCCGGAGCGCCCCCAGGCACTCTTTCCCGAGGCCGCGCAGCAGCGTCATGAAATCATTTTCATCCGCGCGCATGCGGTGGGCGACGGTCCTCCGGGTGAAGCCCTCCGGGAGCAGCCCCTCGAAAAAGGTGCGGGTCCGCTGGCCGGAAAACCGCTCTTCCTGCAGGGGGAGGCTGATGGAAATGGGCGCCGCGTCCCGGGACGCCAGATAGGCCTCGTCATAGACGAAGCCGCCGTAATCTTCTTTTCCTTCTATGGTACCGACCCGGACCTGTTTCCCGTCCCGTTCGATACTGACAATCAATCTGTCCATGGTTCCAACCCCGGCGCGCGCGTCCGCGCCGTCCTGTTCCCCGGCGTCACCCTCTCGGGTTCACCTGGCAGTCCAGGCCCAATATGTTCGCGAGGTGCAGCGCTTTCCCGAGCTCCGCCGTCGCCTTCCCGTTCTCCAGGTCGGAAATGAAGCTCACGCTGAACCCGCTGTAATCCGCGAGAAACGCCTGTGTATAATGCAGCTCCTTGCGGCGCCGGCGCACCGCCTGCCCGAAGTCCTCCGTGCTGGTAATCTTCATGATCGCTCCCGGTTTTTCCGTAGTATTTCCGTAACATTTGGACAGTTTTGCCGAAACCGCCCCCGCTTTTTGTTCACCCCTTGTACATACTCCAGTGAACATCGGTTCGATATATTACATACTTGTTACAGTGCGGCCGTCCGTTTCTTCGCCGTACGGCTTAGTTGTGTAATACTCCCGAAAATATTTCGCCGTACGGCTCAATTGTTTCACAGCTGTTAAAAAATCAGCCGTACGGCTCATTTTCCGCACCGTCATTATAAAATAAGCCGGGCGGCAAAGTCAAGCGGATTTGCCGGAATTCCGGCGGTCTGAGTGGCGCCGGCGAAAAGAAAGGCAGCCCGGGAAAGCGCCCGGACTGCCTGGAAAATCTTTATCACCCCCGGGTCACCGGTCCAGCAGGACCTCCCCCGTCAGGTCGTTCCGCACATACACGATTTCATGGCCGCGGTAGCCGCACGTCATCCCGATCCGGTCCGCCCCGCGGATCAGCGGCTCCAGGAAATACGGGTCCCCCGCCCAGAGGTTCAGGGAGAGCACCTGCTCCTTCGGGATCCAGCGCAGGTCCCCTTCGCTGCAGTCATAGAAGGCCGCCGGCGTGCGCGTCCCCCCGGGGCCTTCACAGCAGGCCGCGGCGCCCGGGTCTGTGCCCTCAGCAGGGCCGCAGCAGGCCGCGGTCCCCGGGGCCGGATCCTCCCCCGGGCAGCAGCAGGCCGGAGCCCCTATCGCCGGCGCCGGGTCCGCGCCCTCAAACCCCGTGGCCGTATAAAGGTGCATATCTTCGTCGTCCCATCGGTCGGACACAAAATGAATGACGCCGTGGAACCGGTACGCCGTCAGTGTGAGCCCCGTTTCCTCCCAGACTTCCCGCAGAAGGCAGTCTTCCGGGCCTTCGCCGGGTTCGAATTTGCCGCCGATGCCGACCCATTTGCCTTCGCTCGGGTCCTGTTCTTTTTTATTCCGATAGAGCATCAGGAAGCACCCTTCCCGCTCGATATAGCAAAGTGTGGAATTGATGAGCATAAACCCTCCAGAAAAATACCGGGGTACCGCCGCTCAGGCCCGCCCGAGCAGCTTCCGGATCCCGCGCCGCACCCGGAACAGCAGGCGGCGCAGCGGGAACAGCGCGACCACAACCCTGGAATAAACCCGGTAACCCGGGTCCGTCACCCGGATCTCCTTCCCCTTGCGGAGGCAGGAGGTCATCACCCCGAGGATCTGTTCTTCCCGGATGCCGTACTCCTTAGACACGCAGTTGTCGCCGAGGATCACGTAATCCTCCGGCCGGACCTCGACAACCCGGTGCAGGACGTAGGTATCCGTCCCCCGCCGGTAGAGCACCACGTCGTATTTGCTGCAGCGTTCCGGCCCTTTCCGGACCAGGGTAAACAGGTCGCGGTCCTGGTGCAGCAGCGGTTCCATACTGACGCCGGTATTCCGGTACGTCAGCGTACCGTATTCGTTCAGATAGTCTTCGAAAGACCGGGTGCCCCCCTGTGGGCCGGGCATCCCGCCCCCGATCGGTCCGGTATGGTCCACGTCTCCTCCTTTATCGGGACAGGGCCGTCCTGCGGCCCACGCCCTGTTTACGCACAACAAAACAGGAACAGCCGGATCTCTCCGCTGCCCTGCCGTACCATGTCTTAAAAATGTGTCCGTCCGGACGGCGCAGGTGCCTCAGGATTCCTCCAGCGCGTTCACCGACCGGAGTATCCCGAGCACTTTCCCGATATCACGCATCGCCGTGTCCCGGTCCACGTCGTATTTCTCCAGGACGCGCGCCAGGATCTGTTCCTCCGTCACGTCCTCATCCCGGATCTGCTGCACGATAAACGCGGCCGTCCGGTTCAGCCGGACCAGCCCGGCGAAACTGCGCTTCCCGACCGGGACCAGCACCGTCTCCGCGCTCAGCTGCCGGATCAGAAAACCCTTCTTCAGCTTCATTTCCGTATTCCCGTACACCTGGACCGGGCGGGCAAGACACGGTCTTCCCGCCGGTTCCGTCCATGAATGAAAAAAGGGAGCGCACGGTTCACGCTCCCCCATTTAAGGTTTAAACGGATTAAACCTCTTCGCCTTCTTCAGGACCTCTGGAATAGGACGTCGTAATGATATCTTCTGCAGAAAAGTTTACCAGTACGACTTCCGCGGCTTCGTAATTCTCTTTCATAAAAAGGCCTCCTTTACTCTGAGAATATTATCCTTATAACAGAGTTTGACCGGTTTGTAAAGACTTTTTCTCTTTTTTTTCGATTTTTTGTGGACAGCCGGGGGGATTCATGCGCCCATACACGGGGACGGCATCGGAATCCCCCGGAATCCGGACTTCACGCTCAGTCCTGGAAATACGCCTTCGCGGCCGTGTGGTACAGGTACGCGGCCTTCGCCAGGTTCACCATGGTCTCGCTGGAGCTCGACCCGATGATCTTGTAGACATACCCCATGACGCTGATCGCGTACGTATAGGTATCCGTCCCGTCCGTCGTGACAAATGTGTACGTATCCGCCATCCGCTTCGGCGAAATGTCCGGGATGTCCACATAGTAGCGCACTTCGCTGTACGGCTCCGGGACCGCTTCTTCCGCCGCCCCGCCTTCCGGCTTCACCGTCACCGTCAGGCCGTCGATGCTTTCCCCGCTCTTCAGGATGAAGAACTGGCGCAGCGTATTGTCCGCCTTGAAGAACACGCTGTTCGTGTTCGCCTTGCTGAGCGCTGCGGGCAGCGTCCCGG
>JAGDAW010000060.1 GCA_017959345.1 Lachnospiraceae bacterium
ATATCCAGCGAGAAGATTTTCTTGTTCTTCAGGGATTCCGGCACGTCCCCGCGGACGATCCGCTGGGCCAGGCCTTCCACGACGGCGGTTTTGCCGACGCCGGGTTCGCCGATCAGCACCGGGTTGTTCTTCGTCTTCCGGGAAAGGATCCGGACCACGTTCAGGATCTCCTCGTCACGCCCGATGACCGGGTCGAGCTTCTGGTTCCGCGCGACTTCCACCAGGTCCCTGCCGTATTTGTTCAGTACGTCGTACGTATCTTCCGGCTGGTCCGACGTCACGCGCCGGTTGCCGCGGACGGTCGCGAGCGCCTGGAGGAACCGCTCCCTCGTGATCCCGAACTCATGGAACAGCGACGCCAGCTCCTTGTTCGGCTTCCGGATCATGGCAAGTACGAAATGCTCCACGGAGACGTACGCGTCCCCCATGGCCTTCGCCTCGTCTTCCGCGTTCAGCAGGATATCGTTCAGCGCCTGGGTGATGTAGGACTGCCCGCCCTGCACCTTCGGCATCTTATTCAGTATTTTCTCGACAGCCCCGCGGAAGTACGGCGCATCGATCTCCATCTTCACGAGGAGCTTCGAAAGAAGCGAGTCTTCCTGCGTCAGCAGCGCGTACAGGAAATGCTGCTGGTCTATGGCCTGGTGCCCGTATTCGTGGGCGGTCTTTTCGGAAGCCTGCAGGGCTTCCACGGATTTCTGCGTAAATTTCTGGATGTTCATATAGGGTCCTCCCTTCAAGAGGTGATCCGGAAAAAAAAGAGAAGCACACGGGATGCTTCTCTCCGGTACGGTGCTATTGTAACGCAGGTTGTTAGCACTGTCAATAGGCGAGTGCTAATTCACAGAAGTTTCATGATTCCGTACCATCCGGCACCGGCGCGCACGGCGTCCCGCCTTCCGCGTCCCCCTGTGCCGGCACGCATTGCCCGGCCGAAGCCGCCGTCCCCCGTTCCGACCAGAACCGCCTGACGGCTTCTTCCGTCCGCTCCGCGGGGATGACCTGGTAATCCGCCCATTCCTTCGGGAAAACCGCCCGGTTCTCCGCCCTTGTAAACCGTTCATCGAGCAGCAGAACCACGCCTTCGTCGTCCGCCGTCCGGATCAGGCGCCCCGCCGCCTGCAGGACCCGGTTGAAGCCCGGGAAACGATAGGCGTAATCGAACCCGTTCCGTCCGCGCTTCTCAAAATACGCCCGGATCAGTTCCCGCTCGGTACAGACCTGCGGGAGCCCCGTCCCGACCACGGCGACGCCGATCAGGTTCTCCCCGGCCAGGTCGATGCCCTCGGCAAAGACGCCGCCGGTCACGCAGAGCCCCAGGAGCGAGTGGTCCTGCCGTGCCCGGAACAGGTCCAGGAACGCCTGCCGGGAAGGCTCGCTCATCGTCTTCTCCTGCCTGACAATGAGGAATTCCTCCTCATCGTCAAAGCAGCGTCCCACCTCTTCCAGAAAGCGGTGGGACGGGAAAAACGCGAGGTAATGGCCGGGTTTCGCGCACACCATCTGGCGGATGGCGGACGCGATCTTCCGGTACTCGGCTTCGTTCCGCCGCCGGTACAGGGAGCTGACGTCCCGGGCGATCAGGAGCGCCCGCTTCCGGGGGTCGAACGGGGAATCCACGTAGATCGCGTCCTCCTCCGCGTCGTTCGTCAGGAGTTCCTTATAGTAGCGGATCGGGAGGAAGGTGGCGGAAAAGAACACGGCCGCGCGCACATTTTCCAGCCGGGCGAGCAGGCGGGCCGCCGGGTGGATGCAGAACAGCTTCACGAAAAACCGCCGCTCCTCATCGAAGGCGGCGTACGGGATGTACCCGTCTTCCAGGTACGCGTACGTATCCACAAAATCCCCGACCCGGAAATAGAAATCCAGCACGCCCTCTTCCCCCGGGCCCGGGTTCCGGTCCAGGTAGCGGGTCATCGCCTCCCGAAGCATGGTCAGGTCGTAGACCAGGTCGTTCGGGAAATCGTCCGCCGTAAACACGGTCCGGTCGTCCGCCGTCTCCTTCTTCAGTGCGAGCAGGGAACGGTTCGTCCGTTCCAGCCACTTCAGGATCGTTTTCTGGCCGGGGAACAGCTTCTTCGCCGCAAGGACGTCCTCCTTCACGATCGAAGCGGAAAACATGTCGCGGCCGCGGTCCACCAGGTTATGCGCCTCATCGACCAGGAAAATGTAGTCGCCCTTCCCGCCGCCGAAATACCGCTGGAGCAGCACGTGCGGGGCAAACGCGTAATTGTAATCACAGATGACCACGTCCGTATGGAGCGTCACGTCCAGGCAGAACTCGTACGGGCACACGCGGTACAGCTCCGCGTAAGAAGAAAGGACCTCCGCCGACAGCAGGTTCTCATTCGCCACGGCGTCAAAGACCGCGTCGTTCACCCGGTCGAAATGGCCTTTCGCGTACGGGCACGCGTCGGGGTTGCAGTCGCATTTCCCGAGCGGGCAGAGCTTCTCCTTCGCCGTCACCCGGACAAAGGAAAATGCGAGCCCCCGCGAAGAAAAGATGCGCATGGCCTCTTCGGCGGCGTTCCCGGTGACCGTCTTCCCCGTCAGGTAGAAGATCTTGTCGCCCTGCCCCATCCCGACCGCCCGGACGGACGGATACAGCATGGCCAGCGTCTTCCCGATGCCGGTGGGCGCCTCCACGAACAGCCGCTTCCCGTCCCGGACTGTTTTGTAAACCTGGGAGACAATGGCCTTCTGCCCCGGCCTGAACGCGTAAGGGAACGCGAACCCTTCCGCGGACGCCCGCCTGGCAAGGCGGTGCGAGACCGTCAGGACCGCCCACCTCCGGTAGGCGTCCACATAGCCCTGGAACGCTTCTTCCAGCGCTTCGAACGTATAGACGCGGTCAAAATACCGGATGTCCGACTCCGACAGTTTTTTCAGGTCCGGGTCCGCCTCTTTCAGGGCGGCGTAGGTCATCCGGACGGTCAGCTCCGGGAGCTGCTCATCCAGGCTGTAGAGATACCCGTACACGACCGCCTGTGCCAGATGGACCGGCAGCGGCGCCTCCATGGCGTGGATATCCAGGAAGACGCCCTTGATCTCTTCGACCAGGACGTGCCGCCCGCCCGCTTCGTCCGTCTCGTCCAGGATGCCGTCCGCCCGGCCCTCCAGGCGGAGCTCCGCCAGCGGGTCTTCCGAAATCGTCAGGCTGATCGAGAGCGGCACTTCCGCCCGGTACTCCCTGGCCCTCGACTTCTGCAGGAGCCGGTGGACTTTCGACCCCAGGTTCATGGCGTCCAATGTGCTTCCCGCCTTCCTCCGGTTGTCGATATCCCCTGACCGCAGGACGGATTCCACCAGTTCACGCACGGAGACCCGCACGATATGAAGTTCTTCCATGCATGCCTCCTCCCCGCGGACCGGTCCGCCGCCATCCCCGGCCCGGGCATGCGCCCCGGCCGGCCTATTCTTCCTTCAGGGCCGCTTAATAGGACCGCAGGCTGTCGCTCCCGTCGTCTTCCACGGGGACGACCGATACGATCCTTGCCTCATAACTGTAGGTTTCGTCCACGTAAACGGTCACCGTATCCCCCGGCCTGTGGCCTTTCAGCGCTTTCCCGAGCGGGGAGCCGAAGCTGATGCGCCCCTGCATGGAATCCCCGCGGATGGAGCTGACGATCTTATACGTCTCCTCGCAGTCATCCTCCGGGATGTAGATCGTAACGGCTTTATTGAGACCGACTTCGTCCGCCGCGGACGTATCCCGGATGATCTCCGCGTTCCGGATCACATTTTCCAGATAGCGGATCCTTGAACTGTTCTGGTTGTTCGCCCGCTTCGCCATGGTGTATTCGAAATTCTCGGAGAGATCCCCCTGCGCGCGGGCGGTCTTCAGGTTCTCGAGGAGCTCCGGGCGCAGCTGCACCTTCCGGTAATCGATCTCTTCCTGTATTTTCGCGATGTCTTCTTTGGTAAGCTTCATGTCTTCCTCCTCTGCCGGGGTTGCCGGGGAGACGCCTTCCATCCCCGGTTCCCGCTCTCTGCCTGTCGGACGGGCGGGACCCGCCGCTTCCCGATCAAACAGGGGACGCCGGTTTCCGGCGTCCCCCGTATTGTACATTTTTCTCAGGTGAAAATCAAGACTCCGCGGCGTTTTGCCGGGCCCCGGCACGCGGACGGTGCGCGTTACCACGCCGTATAGCCGCCGTCGATATAAAGCGGGGTGCCGGTTACGAAACGGGCTTCGTCGCTCGCAAGGTATACGACCCCGTACGCCACGTCTTCCGGACTGCCCAGGAAGCCGATGGGGTTCCGCTTCGCCACATACGCGTAGTAGGCGTCCCATCCGCCCGGCACCTGGCTCCCGAGCGACTGAAGGAGCGGGGTGACGATGGCGCCCGGGAGCACCGCGTTCACGCGGATCCCGTATTTCCCGTAGGTGACCGCGTCCTGGCGGGTCATGGCGAGTACGGCGCCTTTCGCCGCGTGATACGCGGCCAGGTCCCCTTTCGTGCCGATCACGGCATAGATGGAAGACATATTGACGATGGACCCGCCGCCGGCCCTGATCATGTGCGGCAGCACGTGTTTCGTGCAGAAAAGCACGCCTTTCACGTCCACATTGAACGTCCGGTCCCACTCTTCCTCCGTGACGTCAAGCGTGGGTTTGTTCGCGCCCGCGAAGCCCGCGTTGTTGACCAGGATGTCGATCCGGCCGTACCGCTCTACGGTCTTCCGGATGGCCGATTCCACTTCCGCTTCATCCGAAACGTCCACCTGCACGGTGTCCTCACGCGCCGCAAGGTCGAAAACCACGACCTCCGCGCCTTCTTTCCGGAACGCGTCCGCGATCGCCGCGCCGATGCCCGACGCGCCGCCCGTAATGACCGCGACCTTCCCTTTCAGTCTGTCCATAATGCGCCTCCTTATGAAAGCATCTCCCGGATGGTGACTTTATCGACCTTCCCCGCCGCGTTCAGCGGGAGGCGTTCCGCAATGACGACCTTCGCCGGCATCTCAATCTTCGTCAGACACGCCCGGACGGCTTCCTGGTCGAATGCGCAGCCCGCTTTCAGCGTCAGCATGGCCGCCGGGACTTCACCGCACGCCTCATCCCGGATGCCGACCACGGCCGCCGTCTCCACGAAAGGCAGCGAAAGCAGCCGGTTCTCTATGGCCGCCGCGGAAAGATTGTTCCCGTTGCGGATGATGATGTCCTTCTTGCGTCCCGTCACGTGGAGGAAGCCGAGGTCGTCGATGTATCCCAGGTCCCCGGTCGGAAAATACCGGTCACGGGGGAACGGCGGCTCGCCCGCGTACCCGATGAACAGGGACGGCCCCTTCACGGTGATCTCCCCGTCGTCCGAAATCTTCACGTCCGCCATGGGCAGGATCTTCCCCACGGACCCGGCGCGGTACTCCGCCGGCTCTTCCGGCCCGGAACCGGAGATGCCCGGGCATTCGCTCATGCCGTACACCGGCACGATGGTCACGCCGAGGGTCTGCTCGATATAACGGAACTGCTCCCGGGTGGACGGCGCCCCCGCGAGCACGGCCGCCACCAGGCTGTCCGTATCATACCCCGCGCGCGCCTTCGCCTGCGCCATGGCCAGCGCGAAGGACGGCACGAAGCCGAACCGGGTAAAGCGGTACCGTTCGATCTGGGCACACACATAATCCGGCGTCACTTCCCTGGGGAAGAACACGGGACAGCGGTGCATGATGCCGTCGATGATCTGGGTCAGGCCGAAAATGTGGAAAATGGGCAGCATCAGGATGGAGGAATCGTGATCCGTATGCCCGCCCACCTGCTTGAAATTCCGCTGGTGGTTCACGAGGTTGTACTGGCTCAGAAGGACGCCTTTGTTCTTCCCGGTGCTGCCGGACGTGAAGATCACGACGGCCGGCTGCCGGACGTCCGCCGGTCCGAATGACCGGTACGTCTCCTTCTCTTCATACGAAATCACATACGGCTGTCCGTCGACGGTCCAGGTCCCGTCCCGGAAATCCACGATATGGTCCGGCACGATCCCGGTCCCGGACCGGGCAATGTATTCCGCCGCGGTTTCGTGCGGGTCGCACATGACGACCACGGCGCCGAGCTCCTGCAGCGCGTAGAAGAACACGACCGCTTCCACGGCCCGGGTCCCGCACAGGGCCGCGTACTGCTGCCGCCGCACCCCGGCGTCTTCAAGGTCCTCCGCCGTCCGGTGCACGGCCGCGTAGAACATGCCGAGCGTGACGGCGTAATCTTCGGAAAAATATACCCGCTCATCCGGGCAGTCCGCCGTGTACTCCGTGAGATAGGCGGAAAAGCTTTTCTCCAGAGGACGAATAGGTCTCATACAAGCATACCTCCCTTGTATCGCGTGATGGAATCCCGGCCGGAAACCGCTTTCCCCGGCAGACGTCCGGGATGCCTTCCGGCCGCTTCCGGTGAATGTTGGGGTCAAAAGGCGATATCCGGAGCGTTTCGCACTGCGTGCTCTCACGCTCCTCCCACATTCCGCACTCCCGTGGAGATAACTCTCCACTCCGTGCTCCATGTGGGGCGGGTAAAGAAGCCTTTCTCCCACCGGCAAGCAGACTTGCCGTGGAAGAAGGCTTTTTACCCTGATATCATCATTTTAACATGCGGGGAAGATAATATCAATAGTGCGCCAGTGCAATACGGGATATAAATGTGGATTTTGCAAACATGCAGTACGGATATTCGATATAACAGGAACCCGTTCCCGGCCTTTCAGCATCCATACGGCGGACGGCCGGTACGAAAAAAGCCCGCCGAAGCGGGCATAAAAAATGATATCCAGGGGTAACAGGATTCGAACCCGTATTTACGGTTTTGGAGACCGTTGCTCTACCATTGAACTATACCCCTAAATCGAGGCGACAGGATTTGAACCTGCGGCCTCTGCGTCCCGAACGCAGCGCTCTACCAAGCTGAGCCACGCCTCGATTCCATGTCTTTGCGAAGACACTTTTGGAAGTATAGTATAAAGACCCGGAAAAGTCAAGCGGAAAAAACAAATATTTTCTTTCTCATTTTCCGTCTGATCCCGGATCCGCCGGGCCGGAGTGTCTTCCGCTTATTCGATGAGGTATCCGTATGCGTTAAATGTGTAGGTTTTCCCGTCGATCACATAGGACGCGTTCCTCGCGTACCAGCCGCCGGTATCGATATACCGCCAGCCCCGGCTGTCCTGCTTCCAGGAAGCCCGGTACGGATAGGTCCAGCGCCCGTCCGCGTTCAGCCAGTACCCGCCGCACCATTCGTTCGCAGCCATCGCGCCGGAGGGTTTAAGGTAATAGGTCTTCCCGTCCAGGGTCTTCCAGCCGGTCTGCATCACGCCGCCGGAATTGAAGAAATACCAGGAACCGTCGATCTGCTTCCACCCGGACACCAGGTACCCGTTGTCAGTGAAATAGTACCAGGACCCGCCGGTCTTCTTCCAGCCCGTCGCCATGGCGCCGGACGCATTGAAATAATACCGTTTCCCGCCGATGACCTGCCAGCCCGTCACCATCGCGGTGTCCCCGTCGAAATAGTACCACAGGCCGTCCAGCTTCCGCCACCCGCGGACAAAGACGCCGTACGCGTCCGCGTAATGCCAGACCTCCCCCACCTTCGTCCAGCCGCGGACCATGGCGCCGGTCTTCGGGTCAAAATAGCGGTTCATCCCGTCCGCGAACTGATAGCCGGTCTGCATGCCGCCCGAAGCGTTGAAGTAATACCATTTGCCGCCGATCTTCCAGAATCCCGTACAGGGTTCATCCGCCGCGTCATTGTAAAACCAGAACCCGTCCTGCCGGTACCAGCCGGTCAGCCCGCCTGACGCAACCCAGGTCCTGGAAACGCGGACCAATGTATCCGAGACCCGCTCAATGCTGCCGGCGGTCCCGTTCAGCGTCCCCCCGCACGTCCCGGGGAATCCATACCCGCTGTCCGCTTCCAGCAGGAGGTTCACCGTATAGGCGTGGCCTGCCAGGAACACCTCGTACGCCTGTATGATGCGGCCTTCCGTCCGGTCATACCAGTATACGCCCTGGGGATTGTCATAATCCCTGTACAGATGATAGCCTGCATTCTCCGGAATCAGCGCAACATAATCCGGATACGCGCCCGTGACCGCAGGGGTGATCGTGGCAGAGACGGAAGCGATCTCCGATTGTCCTGCTCCCGCCCAAACTGCAGATACTGAAGCCGGGGATCCCGGATCCGAAGGGACTGCTGCCGCATCTTCCGCATGGGATACCGCCGTGGGGAGGAACAGGACCGCAAGCAACACCGCCAGGATAAACCGGATGCCTTTCTTCATGGCGAACTCCTTTCATAAAAACGGCGGGGGCCCGGACGGGCCCCCTTCCACAACCGTTAAATCATAGACATGATGCCCTTCACGGTGCCGACCAGGTTCGCGCACTGCAGGGCGGCGTCCTCACGGTCCTTGCCGCGGACGGAAATGTAAATCTTCAGCTTCGGTTCCGTGCCGGAGGGCCGTACCACGATGGACGCGCCGTCCTTCAGGAAGAACTTCAGGATGTTCGCGGGCGGGAGCCCGTTGATGCCGTCCTTGAAGTCCACGCAGTCCTCCACGGTCCAGTCGCCGAACGCCTTCTGGCCGTTCCGGAAGAACGCGATGGTATCCGCCATCTTCTTCTGGCCCGCGATGCCTTCATACTCGAACGACAGCGTCGTGTTCTTATAGAACCCGTACTGTTCATACAGGCTGTTCAGCTTCTCCAGGATGGTGATGCCGCGGCTCTTGTAGTAGGAGAACATCTCGCCGATCAGGAACGCGGCGTCGACGGCGTCCTTATCCCGGACGTACGTCCCGGAGAGGTACCCGTAGCTCTCTTCAAAGCCGAAAATGTAGGACTCGGGATGGCCTTCCTTCTCGAGTTTCGCGATCTGCTCACCGATGAACTTGAAGCCGGTCAGCACATTGACCGTACGGACGCCGTAATGCGCGGCGATCACGTCCGCCATATCCGTGGAAACGACGGACTTCACCAGCACCGGGTCCTTCGGCATGGTGCCGTTCTTCGTACGCATGGCGCAGATGTAGTCGAGGAGCAGCAGGCCGTTCTCATTGCCGGTGATCAGGACGTATTTGCCGTCCTTGTCACGCACCGCGATGCCCATACGGTCCGCGTCCGGGTCGGTCGCCATCAGCAGTTCCGCCTGGTACTTCTCCGCGTATTCCATGCCGAGCGCCATGGCTTCCCGGATCTCCGGGTTCGGATACGGGCAGGTGGGGAAGTTCCCGTCCGGGTCCTTCTGCTCTTCCACCAGCGTGATGTTCGAATAGCCGCACTCCGAGAGCACGCGCGTCACGGGACGGAGCCCGGACCCGTTCAGCGGGGTGTAGACGATGGCGACGTTCTTGTCGATCTCATCTTCGGGGCCCAGGACGGACTGCTTCTTCACTTCCGCGATGAAATCGTCATAGACGTACTCCGGCACGTAGCGGATCAGGCCCGCTTCCATCAGCGCGTCGAAATCCCCGAACTTCACGTCCGAGAACATATCCAGCTTCTCGATCTCGCCCAGGATCGTGTCCGCGGCTTCCGTGGTGATCTGGCAGCCGTCCGGTCCATACACCTTATAGCCGTTGTATTTGGACGGGTTGTGGGAAGCGGTGATCATGACGCCGCCCGCGCAGGAAAGCGCGCGCGTGGCATAGGACAGGCACGGGACCGGCATCAGCTGGCGGTAAATGTAGACTTCGATGCCGTTCGCGGCGAACACGCCGGCCGCGGTCTTCGAAAACAGGTCCGACTTGATGCGGGAATCATAGGACACCGCGATCCTGCGCGCGCCTTCCGGGAAATGGGCCAGCACATAATTCGCGAATCCCTGGCTCGCCTTCCCGACCGTGTACACGTTCATCCGGTTCGTCCCGGCGGCGATCACGCCCCGGAGGCCGGCGGTGCCGAACTCGAGATCCCGGTAGAACGCTTCCTCAATGGCGCTGTCATCCTCCCTGATGGCTTCGAGACCGGCCCGGATATCCGGGTCCAGGACGGCTTTCTCCACCCACTCGGCGTAAAGTTTCTTCACGTCTCTGTTCATAAATACCTCCGCAGATTCTTATGTTTCTTATGTTTTTCCTTTATGTACGGTTCCCGGAAGGCGGTCATTCCGTCTTCAGGATAAAGTCCATCGACACGGGGTTGTGGTCCGAATAGGCGAAGCCGGTGTCGATCACCATCGATTTCTCCACTTCCACATTGGCCGTGACCATGAAGCCGTCGACCGTCAGCACGAACTGGTCCGGGTTATAGGGCCCGTCCGCGTTCCTGCAGCTCGGCACCGGCTTCAGCGCGTCATAGGGGAACACCAGGCTCACGTCGTACCCGTCGAACAGGTCTTCCGGGAGGGGCTTCGCCCAGGACTGGTCCCCCGCTTTCGTATGGAAATACTTCTCCGCGTCGGAGGACAGGTCCTTGTTGAAGTCCCCGCCCGCGATGCAGTAATTGCCCTTCTCATACTCCGCCTGCATGTCCCGGAGCAGCATCTTCAGCTGTTCCGTCGCGATGGTCCCGTCTGAAGTATAAGCGGAAAGATGAAAATTGTAAAGCACCAATTCTCCGCCGTTGCGGACCGGGATGCGGCTGATGCTGTAGCAGCGGTCCAGGTCGAGCAGCTTCATCAGCGAATCCTCCACCGGCAGGCTGATCCGTTCCGCGCTTTCGGTGTGGTACGCGCTGAACGTCATCAGGCAGGAACGGGCGTTCCCGTGCGGCTGGTGGAAGGGGTAAAACAGGAACGGCGAGTCAAAGTTCTGCGCTTCGTCGTAGCAGTAGGAACTGAGCGTATCCGCCATGTAGGCCCGTTCGTCCACATGGTAAGTCCGCGTGGAATCGTAATCGACTTCCTGGAGGATGTAGAAGTCCGCGGCCTGCTCTTTCAGGAGCGCCGAGATCTTCTTCAGGTTCCGGTCCAGCCGCTCTTCCGACCATGCCCACGACTCCGTGCCGCCATCCATGAAGAACCCGTAATCCGCCTCATACGCGCCGAACCCGATGTTGTAGGAAACGATGCGGTAGGGATACGCGTCCCCCGCGGACACCCGGGCAATGATCGTCCCGCCGCGCTTCACGTCAAGGGCCCGGTGGTCCTCAATCCTGTGGTAGGCGATCAGCAGGTACGCGGCGTACCCGGCGGCCGCGAGGATCACGAGGCCCAGGAGGCCCGCCAGGATCCGGATCACCCATTTCAGTACATGTTTCTTTTTCTTCCCGCTCTCCATGTCTTTCTCACTCTGTCCCAAAACAGTCCTTTCATCGTCCTTCCGGGGCCCTGCCCGAACGGACGGCGACGTTCTCCGCCCCGAGGACCCGCTTCGCCTCTTCCGCGGCGCCGGACGCGATGTCCGTGTCATACCGCGCCTCCAGCTTCCGGATCCGCTTCGAATCCTTCAGGTACAGGATCACCCGGTCCCGTCCGTCGTACGGCGCGATCGCGCGGAGCACTTCCGGCCCCCGCGTTTCATAATCCCGCATGTCCTCAAACTGCAGCCACAGTTCCCCGGGCACGTCCCCGAAGGGGACCAGCTTCTCCAGGACGAGCTTCCCGACCGGGTCGTCCCCGATGCTCACGCGCCCGGACACCAGCACCTTCTCCTCTTCCGAAAGCGCGCCGCGGTATCGCTCGAAATCCTTCGGGAAGACCAGGGCTTCCACTTCGCCCGCCATGTCTTCCAGCGTGATAAACGCCATCATCTGGCCGTTCTTCGTGGCCTTCAGGGTCTTCTTCGAAATGATCCCGCCGACGGTGACCCGCTGCCCGTCCGACACCTTCGCGCGGCCTTCCTGCTCCTCCACGATGAAATCCGTGGACAGGGCCGTCACATTTTTCCGGATCAGGTCCGTATAGGTCTCCAGCGGGTGGCCGCTCGCGTAGATGCCCAGCACTTCCTTCTCAAACTGCAGGAGCTGTTCCCGGTCGTACTCCCCGATGTCCGGGTAGCGGCTGCCGCCCGCGCGGATCCCGGACTCCTTCATCTCCGCGAAATCGAACAGGCTGAACTGCCCGGACAGCGAATCCTTCCGCCGCTTCTCCACTTCCGCGAGCAGCGTCGGGAAATGCGCCATCTGCTGCTTCCGCGTATACGGGAACGAGTCGAACGCGCCGGCCTTGATGAAGTTCTCCATGGTCTTCCGGTTCACTTCCTTCGTGGTCAGCCGCTCCATGAAGTCCTCGACCGAACGGTACGGGCCGTTCGCCTCCCGCTCCCGGACGATCTCGTCCACCACGCTCTTCCCGATGCCCTTGATCGCGTTCAGGCCGTAGCGGATCTTATGGTCCTGGACGGAGAACTCCCCGCGCCCCAGGTTGATGTCCGGCGGCAGCATCCCGATCTTCATCAGCCTGCAGGAATAGATATACGCGGATACTTTTCCCGAGTTGTCGATCACGGAGGTCATCAGCGCCGCCATGAACTCCTCCGGGTAGTAATATTTCAGCCAGGCGGTTTCGTAGGCCACCACCGCGTAGCACGCCGCGTGGGATTTGTTGAACGCGTAGCTCGCGAAGGCGGTCATGGCGTCGAAGATCCGGTTCGCCGTATCCGGCGCGATCCCGCGGGCCGCGCAGCCCGGGACGCCTTCCGCCTCATTGCAGTAGACAAAATTCTTCCGCTCCGCTTCCATGACCGAATGCTTTTTCTTCGACATGGCGCGGCGCACGAGGTCCGCCCGCCCGAGCGTATAGCCGCCCAGGTCCCGGACGATCTGCATGACCTGTTCCTGGTACACGATGCAGCCGTACGTCGGCTTCAGGATCGGCTCCAGTTCGGGACACATGTAAGTGACCCGGGAAGCGTTCCGCTTGCCTTCGATATACTGGGGGATAAAGTCCATCGGGCCCGGCCGGTACAGGGAAATGCCGGCCACCAGGTCCTCGATGCAGTCCGGCTGCAGCTGCTTCATGAACCCGCGCATGCCGCCGGATTCCAGCTGGAAGATGCCGTCGCAGTCGCCGGTCCCGATATACCGGTAAATCGCCTTGTCATCGAAGTCGATCCGGTCGATGTCGACGTCGACGCCCCGGGATTCCTTTATGTTCTTCACCGCGTCCGCGATGACGGTCAGGGTCCTCAGGCCCAGGAAATCCATTTTCAGGAGGCCCAGTTCCTCGATCGTCGTCATGGTGAACTGGGTGGTCAGCGTCCCGTCGGACGCCCTGGACAGCGGGACGTATTCATCCACCGGGCGCTCCGAGATCACGACGCCCGCCGCGTGCATGGAGGAATGGCGGGGCAGCCCTTCCAGCTTCATGCCCATGTCGATGACTTTCCGGGCGTCCGGGTCTGTCTCGTATTCGGTCCGGAAGTCCTGGGACTCCTTCAGGGCGTCCGCCAGGGAAATGTTCAGCACGTTCGGCACCATCCTGGACAGACGGTCCCCGAACGCGTACGGGAAATCCAGCACCCGCGCGACGTCCCGGAGGACCCCCTTCGCGGCCAGCGTCCCGAACGTCACGATCTGGACCACGCATTCCTTGCCGTATTTGCGCACCACGTAGTCGATGACCTCCTGGCGCCGCTCGAAGCAGAAATCCACGTCGATATCCGGCATGGACACGCGCTCCGGGTTCAGGAAGCGCTCGAACAGCAGCTGGTAGCGGATGGGGTCGATGTTCGTGATCTCCAGCGTATAGGCGACGATGGAGCCGGCGCCCGAGCCGCGCCCGGGGCCGACGGGGATCCCGTGGCTCTTCGCGTAGTGGATAAAGTCCCAGACGATCAGGAAATAATCCACGTACCCCATCTTATCGATGACGCCGAGCTCGTAGCGGAGCCGTTCCCAGAGTTCCGCCCCGCCGTCCGGGTAGCGTTCCGCCATGCCCTTCTCGCAGAGCGCGGTCAGGTACCCGAGCGCGGTATAACCCGCGGGCACGTCGAAATGCGGGAGCTTCGTATGGCCGAACTCGATCTCGACATGGCACCGCTCCGCGATCTTCGCGGTGTTCTCAAGCGCCTCCGGCGCGTACGGGAACAGGGCGCGCATCTCCTGTTCGGTCTTCAGGTAGAACTGGCCGCCCTCGTAGCGCATCCGGTCCTCGTCCGACACCTTCTTCTGCGTCTGGAGGCAGAGCAGCACGTCGTGGGCTTCCCAGTCCGTGTCGCGGATGTAATGGACATCGTTCGTGCAGACCAGCGGGATCCCGGTCTCCCGGTGCAGCCGCATCAGGCCCTGGTTCACCGTCTTCTGGTCGTCGTAGCCGTGGTCCTGGAGCTCCAGGAAATAATTGCCCTCCCCGAAGATGGACAGGTATTCCAGCGCCGCGGCTTTCGCGAGGTCGTACCGCCCCTTCACGAGGGCCCGCTGCACTTCCCCCGCAAGGCAGGCCGACGTGCAGATCAGTCCTTCATGGTGTTCCCGGAGCAGTTCCTTATCGATCCGGGGTTTGTAATAGAATCCGTCGATGAACCCCCGGGAGACGATCTTCATCAGGTTCTGGTAGCCGGTGTTGTTCTCCGCGAGCAGGATCAGGTGGTGGTAGCGGTCGTCGCCGCCGGAGGCCTCCCGGTCGAAGCGGGAGCCCGGCGCCACGTAGACTTCGCAGCCCAGGATGGGCCGGATGCCCTCTTTCAGGCAGGCTTTATAGAAATCGACCACCCCGTACATGACGCCGTGGTCCGTAACCGCGAGCGAATCAAACCCGAGTTCTTTCGCGCGGGAAACAAGCTCCCGGATCTTGCAGGAGCCGTCGAGCAGGCTGTATTCGGTGTGGACGTGGAGGTGTGTAAAGGCCATTTTCGGTAAGTCCCGCGCGGAATCAGGCGGGCTGAGCGTTGGATGGAGGATCCTTCTTTAAAGCGGATCCGGGACGGCTTCGGGACCGGTGGCCCGGGTCAGGATGCCCGGCTTAAGCCCCTCCCGAAGCGGAAAATGAGTACGGTGAACACCGCAAGCACCGCCGCGGAAGCCAGGATCCACGGAAGCTGTATGCCTTCGAAGAGGCCGCTGCCCTCCGCGAAAAGCGCGAGCAGGACCGCCAGGAGGTTCGCGGCGAAATGCGCCGCCGCGCAGAAATACCAGTTGCAGGTCTCCTCGGCGATCATGCAGAGGAACAGGCTGAAGACGAACGCGTACAGCCCCTGCAGCAGGTCGAGATGGAGCACGCCGAACAGGACGGACGTGACGAGCGCCGCGGCAAACGCCGGCAGGCGCTTCCGGCAGGCGCCGTACAGGAGCTTCCGGAACAGGAGTTCCTCCAGGACCGGGGCGATCACGACCATGACCAGGATCCAGAACCCGGGCGACGATTCGAGCAGCGGCCCCGCGGACGCGCCGGACGTCACCCCGGTCAGCGCGGAGACCAGGTTCACGACCAGGTTCCCGAACAGCCCGTAAGACGCCCCGAGCCCGATGGACAGGGCGAAACCGGCGGCCCAGGCCGCGGGCGGCTGTTTTTTCCATGACAGCATCATTATAGTCAATCCTCACATAGAAGTCAAAAGGTTTCGGCGCCGCCCGGGCGCCGGGAAACGGTTATCTCTGCGTCAACGGTTCCGCCTTGTTTTGGCGGCTTCGCCCGGGCGACGGGAAACGGCTCCCATGCCGCGGCCGGCAGAAGCCTAGATCACCGCGGCCAGGATGTTCAGGTTCCGGATCCCCGGGTCCTCCACCCTGCCGTTCACCGCGTACGCGGCGCGCTCCAGTTCCGGATCGATATTCCCGTCCGTGAGCCCGAACTCGCGGAGCGCTTCCGCAAACCGCATCGCGACCCGCTCGACGGCCTCCTGTTTCCCCGCGTCCCCCGGCCCCGTCATCAGGGCCTCCAGGTCCGCCGAAAGCGCTTCGCCGGAATAGCCCTCCGCGACCACCGGGATCTCCCGGAGGGAACGGAACTGCCATTTATAGTACGGGACGTACCGGCCTTCCAGGAGATGCGCCGCGTGCACCGCGGATTCCGCGAACCGGTACAGGCACGACGCGGCGGCGGCGTGTTCCCCGCGGCGCAGGCACCGGCCATAGTTGTACTGCCCGGCCTGCCCCATCAGGAGCAGGTGGCCGGCCAGCCGCTTGACCCGCACGTCGTCCGGCAGCCGGCGAAGCCCGGCCCGTACCCCGGTCAGCGTCCCCAGGCCGTCGTAAAAGACGCGCCCCGCCGTCACTTCGAGAAGGGCCTGTTCCGGGACGGTCATCCAGTCCTTAAGCGTCAGGACCCCGTCCGGGCGGCCGGTTTTCTCTTCCAGGAACGCGTCCAGCCGGCGCACGCCGAGCCGGTTCCCGCCCACCGGGGAAATGCCCTTCCTGCGGAAGCCTTCGAACGTATCCGGAAGCGCCTGGTAGGCCCGCTCCAGGAGGAAGGCGTCGCGCCGTGAGACCACATTTTCCCCGGGGAGGAAAAGAATGAACCCGGGTTCGAAATCGTGGTCACGGCTGATTTCATCGTCATACCCGAGGCACTCCGAGCCCTCCCCGATGAGCCCGCACGCGAGATGCGGCAGGAGGGCCGGGAAACGGCTTTCGAGCATGGGCTGCCCGTAAGCCCGGTAATAGCGTTCCGACAGCTCCAGCCCTTTCATAGCGCCTCCCGGATCCGGCGCGCCCTGCGCCTCAGATCGGCCCCATACGCCGGTCTTCCGTACCAGTCGAAAGAATCCGCGCAGCGCTCGTACACATAGGCGCAATAGCCGTTTTCCGACGTTACAGGGCGGTTCAGCAGCGCTTCCGCCTCGTCGAGCCAGGCATGGACCTGCCGGTCCGTCTCCGCGGGCACGGAAATGTACCCGTCCGGGTCCTCAGGCCCGCACGGGGTCCCGTCCTCCAGGACGTAAGACGCGTCCCGGTTCATCCGGGCGTCGCACATATTGAGACAGGTGATGGCCTGTTCCAGGTGCCCGTCCCGGCACGTCCCCATCCGTTCCATCGCCTTCCGGTAGTACGCGAGTGCTTCGTCACAGCGGCCGAGGTCGTTCAGCGCGAGCGCATAATTGTTGTAAAGGCCGCCGATCCTGGGGTCGCCGTCCGGACAGGCTTCCCCGAACACGGGAAGCGCCTTCTCGAACAGGGGGATCCCTTTCTCCGCCTGCATAAACGTCTTGTATACGGTGGCGGCGTTCACGTACGTCGACGCGGCCAGCATCGAACGTTCCCCGACCGGAGGGCTCCCGGCCAGGGCGAGCGCCTGCGCTGCGGCTTCGAACGCCGGGCCTTCCTTCCCCGCTTTCCGGAGGACGCCCATCAGCTCGTTCAATACCTGCAGTTTCCCGCGGACGTCCCCGGTGCTGCCCGCCTCCGCGAGCCAGTAACGCAGGTGGCGCTCCGCGCCTTCGTAGTCGTCGGACGCGAGATACCGGTCTTCTTTTTCGATCACGCGGTCCATGGGGATCCGCGCGTCCGGGGACTGCCCCGTGTAGGCGGAGGCGTCGAACGGACAGACCGGATCCCGGAAGTCTTCCTCACGGATCATTTCCTGTTCCTCCCGGTTCCCAATGTATTCAGGGTTCCCTGCGGTTTCCGGCGCGCTTCAGGTGCCGCGCGCATTTCTCTCAGTATTATACCACAAAAAAGAAAAAAAGAGACCGCCCGCGGGACAGTCTCTCTTAAAAATATATTTTCCTACGGAAAAAGCCCTTCCGCGGACCTGCCTTTACTCCATGCCCTGGTACAGCGGCGTGCTGTCGGTGCGGTGCTTCCGGTTCGGGTTGTGCTTCCTGTACAGGGTCTCCGACCGGTAGGCGCCGGGCGTCACGCCGGTCTGGTGGCGGAACCACGTCGAGAAATACTGGCCGGAACTGAAGCCGCAGATCACCGCGATCTTCGAGATCGGTTCGTCCGAATCCCCGAGCAGCTCCTTCGCTTTGTTCAGGCGGCAGTCCGACACGAAGTCCCCGAACGTCTTCCCGGTCTCCCGGCGGAGGAGCGTCGTCAGGTACGGGATGCTGATGCCGAGCTCGCCTGCCACGGATTCCAGCTTCAGTTCCCCCTGCGACGCGTGTTCCTGGATGTACGAAATCGCCTTGCCCGCAAGGAGCGAGCGGCGTTTGCCGTGGGAACGCTTCGCGAACGTGATGTCGTACCCGATGCCGCAGACGTAGTCCTTCATGTCCGCGACGGTATGCAGCCGGCTGATGGTCAGCAGCATCTCCCGGAACCCGGCCGCGCTCGCGTCTTCCACCGCGATGTCGAATCCGCGGAAGACGGCCGCGGCGATCGCGATCGACACCGTACGGCAGGACATCAGGTCTAAGTTCGCCTGCTGCATGACGTCCTCGTAGATCCGGTCGATCGTCTCGCGCACCGTATCATAATAGCCTTTGCGGACGAGCAGCATCAGCTGGCGCACCGGGACAATATTGTCCCCGCCGTTCACCAGGTCTTCCGTGAAATCCTCCGGGCGGATGATGCCGCCGAACCCGCTGAAATGACGGTGCTGCAGGGCCCAGACGACTTTCCGGTTGATCTCGATGACCGCTTCCGGCGATTCGGTAAATGTGCCCAGCCCGACCGTCAGCACGGCCCTGGCGTCGTCCCGGTTCATCTCCCGGATGCGCTTCGCAAGTTCCTCCAGGTACGCTTCCGGCTCCTCGAGGTCCAGCGGGAGCGCCAGCAGGAGTTCGACCTCCATGCCGAAGCTGTTCGAAATCAGGAACCTGGATACCGTCTCGAACTGTTCGTTCATCGAATCCTTCAGCGCGTAGATTGCCTTGATCACCGCGTACTTCATCTCTTTACAATGATAAAGTGACGGGAAACCGCCCCTGAAATCGATGTACACGCAGACCGGTGCGTACCGGTACCCGTCCGGGAAAATGCCGTATTTGGACGCTTCCCTCCGGAGCTGTTCCCAGGTCTGCCCGCTGAACAGGAACCTGTCCAGATACTCGCTCTTCAAATACTCTTCCTGCCGGCTTTTTAAGGTATATCCTGATGAATTATGATCTGCCATAACGGTTCCTTTCAATAATGATGTTGAGGTAAAAAGATGATATCCGGAGCGTTCCGCACTCCCGTGGAGATCAATCTCCACTCCGTGCTCCATGTGGGGCGGGTTAAGAAGCCTTTCTCCCACCTGCAGGCAAGCCTGCCGTGGAAGAAGGCTTTTTACCCTGATATCATCAAATTAATCCTGCGCGGTACTGGCAAGATTATATTTTTTATTGTATGATAACAGGGTCGGAGCCCTTCTGCCGCCGCAGGCCTGCCTGACAGCGGACGAACGGGTTCCCGCCCCGTCC
>JAGDAW010000061.1 GCA_017959345.1 Lachnospiraceae bacterium
AGCGTCCGGAACCCGAAAATCTCCATTCCTGAAATAACCGCCCCTTCCCGGGCGTTCCCTTCCGGCACGACGCAGCCCCGTTTCCCGCTGTCCCGCGCCGCGATCACATGCGAAAGCGTCCCGTTTACGGGCCGCAGCGCGCCGTCCAGCGAGAGTTCCCCGATGAAGGAATAAGGCGCGGCGTTTTCCTGGGGCAGGACGCCGAGCGCGATGAGGATGGCCACGGCGACGGGCAGGTCGAATGAATTGCCCTGCTTCCTGACGTCCGCGGGACTCAGGTTCACCGTGAGACGGCCGGGCGGGACCAGGATCCCCGTATTTTTCAGCGCGACCTTGACCCGTTCGCGGGCTTCCTTCACTTCCGCCCCGAGGAATCCGACCATTTCGAAGGAAGGCAGGCCTTCCCCGTAATCCGCTTCCACAATCACGGGCCTCCCGTCTATCCCGATCAGTGCGGATGTGTCGGCATGTCCGAACATAAACTGTACCTCCGATCTTTTCCCGCTCATCACCGGCGCGTGACGCGGCCGGATAAGCGTATGGAACACAGGCCCGGGCCGCATTCCGGATTCAGGAAAGCGGCCCGGACCGATACAAATCAGTTCTCAGCGGGAAAAGTCCGCGTCGGGAGACGCGGGGGACAGGGTAAGGAAATCAGAAGGTCAGCGCGAAGGTCCTTAAGACATGGCCGTTCTCAAGGTTCTACAGGGAAAAGACGCCGTCCTCATAGGTCATATAGGTGTGCAGCGTGCCGTCCTTCGGAAGCGACACGGAGCCGGGGTTCATGAAATAGAAATCCGTGCACCGCTCCATCACGGTCACATGGGTGTGTCCGTGGAGCAGGACGGTCCCGCGGGTATGGGGGATCATGCTGTGCTCATCGAAAAGGTGCCCGTGCGTCACGACAAACGGCCGCCCGTCCGCGAACAGCTCCAGGTAATCCGCCATAATCGGGAATTCCAGCACCATCTGGTCCACTTCCGAGTCGCAGTTGCCGCGCACCGCGAGGATGCGGTCCTTATGGGCGTTCAGCATGGCCGTCAGGGCGCGGGTGTCGTATTTTTCGGGAAGGTCGTTCCGGGCGCCGTGGTACAGGAGGTCCCCCAAGAGGATCAGCTTCAGGGGCTGCTCTTCCCCGAGCCGTTCGAACATCATTTTCCCGTAATAGCTGGACCCGTGAAGGTCGGATGCGATCATGTATCTGATCATGGATGGTCCTCGATTCTTCTGTGATCTTATACTTCGACGGAGACCTGCCCGTCCGGCTGCGTCCCGGTATTCCGGTAGATCTCCGCCAGGGCGGACTGCGTCAGATCGTCAAAGGACGGGAGTTCGGAGACGCTCGTCAGCCCGAAATAGCGGAGGAACGACTCCGTGGTCCGGAACAGGATGGGCCTTCCGGGCGCTTCCAGCCGGCCGGCCTCTTCGATCAGGCCGAACTCGATCAGGCGGTTCACGGCGTAGTCGGAGGACACGCCGCGGATCTTCTCGATCTCCCCGCGGGTGACAGGCTGCTTGTAGGCGACGATCGACAGCACTTCCAGCATCACCTGCGTCATCACCGGTTTCACGGGTTCCGCGACGATCCGGACGAGCTGCGGGTAATAGTCCCGGCGGGTGCACATCTGGAACGACCGCTCCAGCCGGATGATCTGGATGCCGCCGCACGCGTCTTCGTAGCGCGCCTGCAGCGCCGTCAGCAGGGCTTCCGCGTCCTCTTCCGGGATCTCCAGCGCGTACGCGAAGGAGCTCAGCGGCACGGCGCCGCCCACGGCGTAAAGGATCGCTTCCGCGGCCGAAAACTGTTCTTTCGTAAACTCAGTCATACTGTTCAATGTCCTCTTCGGAAAGGGCTGTCACGCAGTCCTCGTTCCACGTCATCTCGATATCCCCCTCGGTCTCTTCCTGGGAGACCGAGATCTGCCCCACACGGATGAGTTCCAGGCAGGCCAGGAACGTGACGACGACTTCCTGCCTGGTCGCCTGTTCCATCAGGAGCGACTGAAAGGAGAATTTCTTCCTGGTCCGGCCCCAGGCAATCACGTGGTGCAGCCGGTCCGAGATCCGGACGGGGTCTTTCCTGATGGTGCCGAATTCGCTCCGGACGGGGTCTTTCCGTTCGTCCAGACGCCGAAGGACCAGCCGGAGGACTTCCTGCAGCTGCTCCGCGGTCACATTTTTAAGAAGGGCCGCCGTATCCGGCGCCGGCCTGTACTTCAGGATGTCCGGGGGCAGGACCGCTTCGCGGTACTGGCGGCCGGCGGCTTCGCCGAAATGGTCCTTCAGCTCGTTTGCCATCATCTTGTACTCGCGATAAAGGACCAGCTGTTCCACAAGCTCCGTCCTGGGATCCGCCTCCGGCCCGCCGCTCTCCTCTTCCTTCGGGAGGAGCATGCGCGCCTTGATGTCCAGGAGCGTACACGCCATGACCAGGAAATCCGACAGCGTATCCAGGTTCTCCTCCTGCATGGCGCGGACGTATTCCAGGTACTGGTCCGTGATCTCGGCGATCGGGATGTCGCAGATATCCACTTTATTCTTTTCGATCAGAAGCAGCAGGAGGTCCAGCGGGCCTTCGAACGCTTCCAGTCTGAATTCCATAGAACCTCCTGTCCCATCCGGGACACGCGGGATCAGCGTTCCTTCTTCAGGACAACCGTCACGATGTCCGGGGGATTGTTGATCCGGATATTGATCGTGTGGGTCCCGAGGCCGGCCGAAACGATCCCGGTCTTCCGGCCGAACGCGAACCTGCCCTTGCAGTACGGGTAAAACAGCTGGAACTGCGGCGTCAGGACGCCGCCGGCCCACGGGAGCCGGACCGTCCCGCCGTGGAAATGGCCGGAAAGCGTCAGGTCCGCGCCCCATGCCGCCGCGTCCTCCAGGTACAGCGGGCAATGCGCAAGCAGGATCTCGAAGCGGCCCTCATCCCGTTCCCCGGCTTTCTCCGTAAAAAAGCCTTCCGGAAGCGGCCTTTTAAAGCCCTTCTTATAGTGCTCCTTCCCGAATTCCGCCGCGGACACCAGGATGCAGTCCTGTCCGCGGAAAACCGGTACGCGCCGGTCCCGGAGTACGGGGATGCCCCTTTCGGAGAGGATCTCCTCAAACCGCGCCGTAAGAAGCGCGCCCTCCGGAAATGTGCGGGTCAGCCTGGCCTCATGGTTCCCGTACGCGTACAGGACCGGGACGTCCGGCAGGCGGTCCAGGAGGTCCGCGAGCGCTTCACACCCTTTCAGGGTCCTTCCGGAGGGATGGACCGTGACCATGTCCCCGCCGATGAGGACCAGGTCCGGGCGGAGGGCCGCGATCCGGGACGCCAGTCCTTCGTTATGCGCGCCGAACGACGCGCCGTGAAGGTCCGACAGGAAGACGACCCGGTATCCGTCGAACGCATCCGGGAGTACGGGGGAAACACATTCGTACTCAGACACGGTAAGGGTCCTGCATTCGGCCCATGAGCGGGCCAGCAGGACCAGCGCGGCCGCTATCAGGACGGAACCCAGGACGGATAATACGCTCACACCGTCCATCAGTCCGCTCGCTCCAGGAAGATCTGCTCCCGGCGGACGGTCCTGGACACGGGATAGTCCTGCGTATACGAACGCATCAGCGCGTTCGCGGTCTTATAATCCTCCAGCATCTCATAGAGGATGATCCGGTTCCAGGCGACTTCCTCCTGCACGCCGGGATCCTTGAAGGTCTCGAGCCTGCTCAGGAGCTGGAGGGCGCCGTCCGGGTCCTTCTCCAGGATGCGGATGCGGTAGAAGAGACGGTAGGCGCGCACATTGTCCGGGTCGATCCCGAGCGCCTTCTCCAGGTGCTCTTCCGCTTCCTCGTACTGTTCGGCGTCCATGGCTTCCACTGCCAGCTGGATATAGGCGTCCGCGTTCATGTCATGCACGCTGTCCGCGTCGTCCGCCTGCCCGGCGATCGTCTGGTACGCGTACCCGGAAATCCCGTAACTGCCGGTCCTGGCAAGCCGGTAACCGCGCTCGTAATAGGTGTCCGCGCCGTCGCTGTCCCCGGCCTCCAGGCAGGCCCGGTAAATGGTCAGGTAATGCCAGGGCGTCGTCTCGTCCCGCTTCGCGAGCAGGTCGAAATACTGGGACGCGGCCTGGAACTGGTGCTCCTTCAGGAAGCAGATGCCCGCAAGGATAATGTGTTCGGTGGTATGGTACCCGGTCCGGATCAGCCCGTTGTAAAGGCGGATGGCCTCCTCATACTCCCCGTTCCGCATCCGGATGTCCGCGGCCAGGCCGCAGGCGTCGCACCGCTCCTGCGGGATCGACGAAAGATCCGAAGGGATCACCTGCGCGTAATAAAACAGCGCGTTCTGGGCGTCCCCTGCAAGCTCGTAATAGATGCCGGCCCGCGTCATCACGTCCGGGTCCTTCTCCCCCATGGAGACCGCTTTCGCGATGTATTCCTTCGCTTCCTCCTCCTGTCCCAGGGCAAGGCAGGCCATCGCCATGTCCGCGTAGATGCCCGGGGCGTTCTCGCCCTGCGAAAGGGCAAGGCGGTAGTGGCGCAGGGCTTCTTCGTAAAGCCCGTCCCGGTAATCCTGCAGGCCGGCATGATAAGACTTCCGCCCTTCGCCGCAGGAGGCCAGACCGATCAACATGATGGAAAGCAGGAGGAAAAGCAGGGTTTTCTTCATGATCACCTTAAAAAACGGAAAATGTACGGCATGAACGCCGTGGGATTCAGAAAAGTTCCGGCCATTTGCGGAAGGCGGCCGGCAGGGCGATCCGGTCAGCCAGTTCGTCCGGCGTCACAAACCGCACGTCCGGGCAGTCTCCTTCCACGTTTAGCAGGTACGCGTCCATCTCCCACACGAGGTGGGTGAATACGTGGCGCGCAGGCCGCAGGCGTTCCGATGAAACCACCCGGAAGCCCAACGCACGGGCCGCGCCGCTCGCTTCCGCTTCCGAAAGACGGCCTTCTGAGACCGGGAAGCCGTAGAGGCCTGAAAGAAGGCCTTTTCCCGGGCGTTTCACGACGCCGAACAGATTCCCGCGCCGCAGGACCAGGACCGTTAAAAGGGCATTTTTCTTCGGAATACGGGGCGACAGGACGGGGATCTCTTCCGTCAGCCCGCGGAGATGCGCTTCACACCGTCCGCGGACCGGGCAGGATCCGCATTTCGGCTGCCCGTTCGGGATGCAGACCAGCGCGCCGAGTTCCATCAGCGCCTGGTTCACGGTCGAAGGATCCAGTTCCCCTTCGGACAGCAGGCCCGCCAGCGTCCCCTCCATCCGCTTCCGGACGGACTGGCTCCGGACGTCTTCAAAGGACCCATTCAGCCGGGACACGACCCGGAGCACGTTCCCGTCCACGACGGGGACCGGGCGGTGGAAGGCGATGGAGAGTACGGCGCCCGCCGTATAGCTCCCGATGCCGGGCAGCTTCCGCAGGGCTTCCATGGAATCCGGGACCTGCCCGCCGTGTTCACGGACCATCACCGCCGCGGCTTCCTGCATGTGGCGGACCCTGGAATAATAACCGAGTCCTTCCCACAGCTTCATCAGGGCGTCCTGCGGGCAGGCCGCCAGGGCTTCCGGGTCCGGGAGCGCCGCGATAAAACGTTCGTAATAAGGGATCACCGTATCCACCCGGGTCTGCTGGAGCATCACTTCCGAAACCCAGACGTGGTAGGGGGACGGGTCCGTCCGCCAGGGCATCTCCCGGCGGCATTCCGGGAACCAGTTTACAAGGAGTTTCAGGGCTGTCTGATCAAGGGCCATTCGCGGGTTTCTCCATCTGCGCCCCCCTGAAGGTGCCATGCGTGAGGAAGGCGGCATCCGTACTGCATACCCGCCCATCATACCAAAACCACGGCAAAAAATCAACAGGAAATGCGCCCCGCGGCCCCCGTGCGTCCCGCCCGGAAAAGAGCGGGGCCGGTTTTAAAGCCGGCCCCATGGAAACAACAATTACCAACACTGCAAAAGGAGAAACACAATATCCGGTTACGGAAGTTCTGTGGAAGGCGTCTCGGGTTCTTCCTCGCCGGTCAGCGCCTGCAGCTCCTTATAGGAGATCAGCTTCACTTCCACGGTCATGGTCCTGAACCCTCTCCCGCTCGGCCGCTGGACCAGGAGCGTGACGGTCGTGCCCGCGGGATACCCGTTCACGATCTTCTTCAGCTCTTCCATACTCGTCACGGTTTTATCATTCACTTTCGTGATGATGTCATAATACTGGAGGCCCGCCTTATCCGCAGGGGAACCTTCCACGGTGCTGCTGATCACGACACCCGCGGGATATCCGTACCGGGTAATATAGGAATCCGGGACGGAAGATCCGCTGATGCCGAGATACCCCTGCTCTTCCTCGTCAAGCGTGACGGTATTCATCAGTTCCTCGATGATCTCCGCCGCACTGGTGATGGGGATGGCAAAGCCCATGCCTTCGACCTGGGTATTCACGGTCTTCGCGCAGTTGATGCCGATGAGTTCGCCGGCCGCATTGAACAGGCCGCCGCCGGAGTTGCCGGGGTTGATGGCGGCATCCGTCTGGAGCAGGTACCGGGTCACGCCGTCGATCGTGACCGGGCGTTCCTTCGCGCTCACGATGCCGGTGGTGACGGACTGCCCGTACCCCATGGCGTTCCCGATCGCGATGACGCCGGCGCCGACTTTCAGCGTATCCGAATCCCCGACCACCGCGATCCGGATCTTGCTCTTCGTCTCATCCGAGATGTCCGAAAGCTTGACGGCGATGACGGCGAGGTCCGCTTCGGTGTCGCTGCCTTTCACATACGCGGAAGCCGTCGTGTCGTCCGTAAAGGTCACGGTCAGGCCGAGCGACGAAACGGAATAGGACGAGGACGTCTCTTCGTTGTTCACCACGTGCGCGTTCGTCACGATCATCAGCTCGGAATCATTCACGCCGACGATGACGCCGGACCCGCTGGCCGGCACCTCTTCCCTCGAGGAAGAACCCGATCCGAAGAAATAATCATACGGGTTATAGTATGAAGAATACCTGTATTCCAGCGTATCCACGATGGATACGACGGCCGGCATGACGTTCTCCACGATCTCGGAGACGTCCAGGACCACCGTCCCGCCTTCCGACTTCTCCGTACTCGGGATGTCTTCGCTTTCGATCAGCGTCGTGCCGCCGTCCGTGGTCTTTATGGCGCTGTCGGTCTCCCCCGACGTGCTGCGGGAGGACCCGGCGCGGGTCAGGGTGGTTACAATCTCCACTTTCCCGCTCCTGGAAAACGCTTTCAGGTAATCCTGCGCGTGGTTCATGGCAAATACGGTGCCCGAAATCAGGACGATGGCCGCCAGGATCCCGGCAAACACCTTAATCCCCGTATGACGGGAAGCTTTCGGCGCGTATGCCGGCTCCCCGCTGTATAATTCCTCCGGGCGCCCGGATGCGGAATCCGTCCCGCCCGCCTGTTCACCGTTCACCTGGAACCGGGATGCAGACGCATCCTGCCCCTGGCCTGATGAAAGCTGCTGTTCCTGTCCGTTAAAACGATTCTCGTCCATGTTCTGCCTCCTATACCGGACTTTTTATGTGCCGGCAGGCCCCTCCGGCGCCGTTCTGCGTCGTTTTCGTGAGTCTGCAGGTCGTTTTCCTGTCTGACAAGGCACAATTTACCAGTTAAATGTGTCCATCATGTGTAATCGGTTTTAAAAAAATATTTTTTCGGATCCGCTTACCACGGTACCGCCCGTCCTTCCGCATAATGCCAGTAACTGCCGGGGGTATCCGGTTCTTCTTCCGCGTAAAACAGGACGTGGACCCATTCATCCAGACCTCCCGTAAAGGCCTCCAGAGTTATCGTGCTCCAGGCTTCTTCCGTTCCCATGTAATAGAAATACCGGTCATAATCGTATGCATATCCGGATACCGTCTCCAGGGAAGCCGGCAGGACGATCTCGTTCAAAGGTATGTTTCTGCCCATATACAGGATCACTGTATGGACGGAGGCGGGTAATTCCAGATAGGAATATGCTGCATCCGGCGGCAGGTAATAGCGCTCCAGTCCTTCAGAAAGCCTGAGCGACGCCAGTGCGGGACAGTCCATGAACGGGGATTCATCAAGGTATTCCACGCTGTCGGGAAGAACCGCTTCCCTGAGGGCATGACAGGCGCGGAAGCTCCGGCCCCCGATCTCCCGGATCCCGTCCCCGAAAACCACTTCCGAAAGCGCACGGTCATAGGCAAATGCATCCCGCGGGACCTTCAGCAGACGTCCCGGCAGTTCGACAGCGGTCAGGGAGGTACACCATGAAAACGCAGATTCCCCCATTTCTTCCAGCGTATCCGGCAGTATCACCTCCGTCAGCGCCTCGCAGGCATAAAATGCCATGAATCCGATCTTCCTGACCGTACCGGGGATAATCACAGACCTGAGATCCTCCCGGTACATAAACGCCTTGTCTGCGATCTCCGTGACAGGAAGTCCGTTATATGTTCCGGGTATGACGAGCCTTTCCAATGGCTGTCCGGGGATCGTGCTGACGGAATAGCCGCTTCCGTCTTCCGTCAATGTGAACACGAGGCTGTCCTCATCATAACGCCATTCCTTCGGAAGCCCGTTTTCCTCATACCAGTAAAAGCCCGGAGATTCCGGCTGGTTTTCAGAATAAAACCAGATCTGTTTCTTCTCATATATGGATGTGTACATGTCATCATTCGTCTGAGTCCTGATCGACTGATTCCATGCTTCTTCACTGCCCTTAAAATAGATCCTGTCCCCGTTCGTAAACCTGTGCTGGCTTTTAACCAGGCTTTCTGGAACCACAAATGTCCTTGACCAGCCGGATGTATCCCCTCCCATCAGCGAGATGTCCGTTACCTGGTCCGGGATACGCAGGTACCTCATGAAACGGCCTGAGTCTTCTGGCCAGCTCAGCAGGACAAGGGACTCCGGCAGGCATACATCTGCCAGCATCGGGCAGTTTCTCAGCGGACTGCGCAATTCCTGGATGCTGTCTGAAAAACGGATTTTTTCAAGTTTCCCGCACTCATAAATGCTGTATTGTTCAACCGAGCGGATTCCGTCCCCCATCTCGACAGACTTCAGATTCCCGTCACTGCAGATCAGGTATCCGGGAATACGGTTCACCGTACCGGGGATATAAACAGATTCAATACTTCCGCAGTAAGATAATGAAAGTGAGCCAAGTTCCGTGACGCCTTCAGGGATCACGATTTCCGTAAGGCTGTCACACCCCGCAAAGGCTGCCCGCCCGATCTTCTCAATCGTATCCGGAAAAGAGATGCCGGTAAGGTCGTCATGTCCTATAAAAC
>JAGDAW010000062.1 GCA_017959345.1 Lachnospiraceae bacterium
ACACGTACACATTTGTCACGACGGACGGGACGGATACCTATACGTACGTGATCAGCGTCATGGGTTATGTGTACAAGATCATCGGGTCGAGCTCCAGCGAGACCATGGTGAACCTGGCGAAGGCCGCGTACCTGTACCACAAGGCGGCGAAGGCGTATTTTGACTGATCCGGAAGAACGCGGATCCTATGACAGAAACTGACGGTTTCGTCAGGTAAGGGGCTTTCCTAAGCCCCATGAAGGCAACGGGCACAACGGACCGATCCGCTGTGCCCGTTGTCTTTTTCTATCCTGATATCATAAAATATACTTGCATCCCGCTTTTATGCGCGGTAAAATGATAAGATACCGCACTGCGCGGTGGAAGAAAGCTTTTTCCCGATATCCCGCATATCGGATGTCGTAAGACAACAGCGATTCTATACCCAGGAGGGATGTATTCATGAAGTCATTTGCAAAACGTTTTCTGGCGCTGCTCCTTTCGGCGGTGCTGGTCCTGACCGCGTTCCCGGCCGGCCGTGTCCTTGCGGAGGGCGCAGCCCCCGTGAACGAAGGCGGTTCCGCGCTGAGGACGGTCCCCATTGACCCGTCTTCGCTGCGCGTCCGGAAGCTCGGGGAAGAAACGGCGGCGGATCTGAAGGCGGATACGCCGGTGCTTCCGTTCCTGCCCACGGACCGGGTCCGCGTATCCATTTTCCTTGAAGGGAAAGGGGCGGCAGACGCCGGCTTCCCCATGAAGGGCATCGGCACGGATGCCGCCGCGTCCGCCTACAGGGCTTCCCTGAAGAAGCAGCAGGACACGGTGCAGGCGCGGATCGAGTCCTCGCTCGGCCACACGCTGGACGTGAAGTGGAACCTGACGCTGCTCACGAACGCGATTTCCGCGGAGATTACATACGCGGAGATCGTGAAGATCGGCGCGCTCCCGGGCGTCCGGTCCGTGGAACCCGAGATGCGTTATGAAGCGCCGGCCCCCGTGTCCGCGGAACCGGCTACCGCGAATACGTCCGGGGACATGACGGGCGCTTCCGCGGCATGGGCGGCCGGCTATACGGGCGCCGGGAGCCGCATTGCCGTGATCGATACCGGTATCGACGTCCAGCACCAGTCGTTCAATGAAGCCGCGTTCCTGCACGCCATCGAAGAAGTCCGTGGCCAGGGGAAGACGGTTTCGCTGATGACGTCCGCGGACATCGCCGCCGTGCGCGCGAACCTGAACGGGAACGGCACGTACAAGAACGCGAAGATTCCGTTCGCCTACAACTATGTGGACGAAAACACCTCGAACCTTGGGCACGAGATCGACGAAGAGGGGAACCACGGCTCCCATGTGGCGGGTATTGCCGCCGCGAACCGCTATATCCAGAACGGTTCTGCTTACACGGACGCCGCGGCTTCCGTCGGCGCGGTCGGTATGGCGCCGGATGCCCAGCTGGTCCTGATGAAGGTCTTCGGCTCAAATGGCGGCGCGTATGATTCGGATTATTTCGCGGCGCTTGAGGACGCGGTGACGCTGGGCTGCGACGCGGCGAACCTGTCCCTCGGTTCCGGAGACCCCGGATTCACCTACAGCCCCACGTACCAGGGTATCCTGAACAGCCTGAGTTCCGCCGACAACGACGGCATGGTGGTGTCCATTTCCGCCGGGAACAACAGCTCCATGGCGGAGAACCTCGGACGCGACCTGTACGCGGAAGACAATTACATGCATACCGGCGGAAGCCCGGGCACATTTATCAACGGTCTGGGCGTCGCGGCGGCCATGAACACGATCTATGTGGGGAACCCGCTGGTGTTCAACGGCACCCAGAATGTCTACTATTCGGAGTCTACGCAGGGCGAAAGCGGCGCGTATTCCAACCCGGCCATCGCGACGGTCGCCGGGACCTATGATTTCGTCTACATCGACGCGGTGGGCAATACAGCAGAGTACGCGGCGGTGAACAGCGCGGTCTCCCTGAGCGGGAAGGTCGTCATCGTCAACCGCGGCTCGCTGAACTTTGCCGATAAGGGCAACAACGCGAAGAGCTATAACCCGAAGGCCGTCATCATCGCGAACAACGCCGCCGGGAGCCTCGGCATGGACCTTTCGTCCTTTACCGGCACGTTCCCCATGGTTTCGATCCTCCTGCAGGACGCGATCGCATTGAAGGCGGCGTCCACCGCCCGCACCACAGGCGGGTACACCTATTACACCGGGACGGTCACGATCGCCGCGGGCCATGTGGAACGTGAAGACGATACCATGGCGTCCTTCAGCTCCTGGGGCATCCCGGGTTCGCTGCTGATGAAGCCGGAGATTACGGCGCCCGGCGGGCAGATCTATTCCGTCTACGGCAAGAGCATCGAGCCGGATTACGAAGTCAGCGACCATGTGAGCTACGGGCTGATGTCCGGCACGTCCATGGCGGCGCCCCATATCGCCGGCCTGGCCGCGGTCGTGGCGCAGTACCTGCGGGAGCGCCCGGTCCTGGAACGGAACAGCGGGCTGGCCGCGGACTATTCCACGCGCGCCGTGATCCAGAGCCTGCTCATGTCCACCGCGACGCCCATGAAGAACAATGGCCTCTACCTCCCGGTGATCCAGCAGGGCGCCGGCCTTGCGGAAGTGAACCGCGCGGTTTCCGCGTCCTCCGTGATCATGATGAAAGACGCGGGGCTGACGACGGCGACCGGCGCCGCTTCGGACGGGAAGGTCAAGGCGGAGCTCGGGGACGACCCGGCCCGCAGCGGCATTTATACCTATTCCTTCACGATTTATAACCTGCAGGACCAGAACCTGTATTTCCAACTTTCCACGGACCTCTTCACCCAGGCGGTATACTGGCTGAACGGTCAGGGCTATACGAGCGACCGCACGGCCGCGCTGGAGGCGGACGTCTCCTACAGCTGGCAGCGGGCGGCCACCTCGCTGGATCACGACGTGGACCTGGACGGGGACACGGATGAGGAAGACGCGGACGCGATCCTTTCCTATCTTGCGGGCAATACGGACGATTCCGATCTGGACCTCACCGCGGGCGAAATGGACCTTGACGGGAAGATCACGTCCCAGGACGCGTACCTGCTCCTTGCGGCCATCGAAGACAGCGGCGTGCTGGCGGACGGCTGGGTCGAAGCGAACGGCGCCCGCGAGGTGACGGTTACCCTCACGCTGACGGCGGCCCAGAAAGAAGCATTGGACGCTTCCTATAAGGGCGGCGCCTACCTGGAGGGCTATACCTACGTCCGGAGCGAGACTTCGGGCGCGGAAGGCGTCAGCTACACGCATGAACATTCCATCCCGGTCCTGGGCTATTACGGCGCCTTTACGGACGCCTCCATGTTCGATACCGCTTCCTACGCGGAGGCGCTGTACGGCAGCACCCAGCAGAACTACAGCGGGGCAGCCGCATCGGATACGAATTACCTTTCCGTCAAATACAAAGGCGCGACGACGAAATTCAGCGGGAACCCCTATAAGGTGGAAGAGGACGGCTTCCCGTACAGCCGGCTGGCGGTGAATTCGAGGAACCCGTTCGTCAGCATCCAGTACAGCCTTTTCCGCTCCGCGGGCGCGACCGGGCTGGCCGTTTCCGAAACCGACGGGCTCCGGGGCTCTGTCACGAACGTGCTCAGCGCTTCGGTCTCCGGCAGCCGTGTGGGCGGCCTCTGGTACAACTATCCGACGGACAAGTGGAACAACACCATCCCGAAGATCGCGACGATCAATAAGAGCGCCGCGGACTACGGCCTCTCCGAAGGGGACACGTTCCGGATCGGTTTCTACGCGGTCCCGGAATACAACGCCATGTGCCTGAGCAGCGACATGACCGCCGCGTCCGCGAACACCCTGAGCCTCAGCGGGTTCCGGACCCTCCTGACGCAGAACGTCCTCGGGGAAGGCGCGTTCATCGGCTATGACTTCGTCGTGGACGATACGGTCCCGGTGATCGGCCAGGCGGCCCTGAACGGGAATTACATGACCATCTCGGCCTCCGACAATATGAACCTGGCCTACGTGGCGGTCCTTTCCCTCGACGGACAGACCGTTTACGCGGAAGCGGCGCCCGGCAGGCCCACGTACAGCATCACATTTGACGCGTCCAATGCGATCGCGAACGCCGCGGGCTACGTCGCGGTCTTCGCGGGCGACTATGCCGGCAATGAAACCGCGGTTGCCGTCCGGGTGAACGACCGCGCATACGAAGAGAAGACCCTCTATGTAAGGACCAGCACGCTGACCGCAGGCGAAGATTACCTGATCGTCAGCAGGGACACCACGGGCAGCGGTTACGCGCTCGGCCATTCCGGCACGACCGTCGCGTCGAACGCCGTGAACGTCCTCGCGGGCACCAGTGAGACCGGCGGCGAGGTATACATTGACAGCCGGGACGTGGCGTCCACATCGGTATGGACCGTGAGCGGCGCGTACCTCTTCAAGAACGGGAATTACTATCTCGGCAGAAGTTCCGGCGTCAGCCTGCAGGTTTCGACGTCCTCCAATAACGCCACCTGGTCCTGGAACGGGTCGGCGAACCAGCTGTCGATCCAGAACAACAACCGCCGGTATTATCTGAGGCTGTCGGGAACCACATTCAGCATTAACACGTCACAGGCCAGCGTTTACCTTTACCGGAAGATCGTCGTCGTGACGCCGGTCGATCCCTACACGGCGTCTTCCGTGTCGGTGATCTCGGACAGACTGGACCTCTACAAGGGCGATACGGCGGACCTGACCGCGAACGTCCTGCCGCTTACGGCGCAGGACCGTACGGTCACCTGGTCCTCCGCGGATCCCTCCGTTGCTTCGGTGGACAGCACCGGCCATGTGACCGCGGTCAGCGCCGGGTCCACGACCATTACGGCGACGGCGAACGGGAATCCCGCCAAGTCCGCGACCATACCGGTGACGGTTGTCCTGGTCGATAAGAACCTGAACGCCATCATCTGGGACGAAGAAGGCGGGGAGTACTTCTCTGCCTTTAACCCGAGCAGCCTGCCCGGGTGGACGAAACTGCACAACGACGCGAAATCCCTGAACCTGCAGTCCGCGTTTGTGCAGAGCAATACCGCGCTTTACGCGGGCACATTGGACCCGAATGCCGCGGAGACGGTCCTGTATACCGTGAACCGCAGCTCGTACGCATTGACGGAATACGGGACGAACTACCTGTTTGCCACGGATATGGCGATCGGCGCGAGCAGCTCGACGTATGCGGCCTATACCGGGTTCGTGTATCTCTTCGGCTCCTACCTGGTCGGCGGCCCGATCACCCCAGGGGATGACGGGGAAGGCGGCACCTACAGCGGGCTTCCCTACGCGGTCCTGAACACGGCCGATACGCAGGTGGGCGGCGCGTACCTCGCGGGCATCGCCTGCAAGAGCCGTAGTTCAGCCGGCGGGACCTATTATGTCCTTGACGAGAACGGCATCATCTGGCAGACGACCCTGTCGTACAACAACAACAGCGGCTTTGTATTCAGCACCCCGGCGAAGGTGATGGATACCGGCATCAGCACGTCGTTCCTTTACCAGAGCCTGTATTATGACGGCAAGTACCTGTACTGGACGCATACCGATGATTCGGAGGAACTGTGCGAGCTGATCGTGATGGATCCCGCAAACGGCGTCGTCTATCACGCAGGGGACTTCGGTGAAAATGTGTGGCCCGTCGTCGGCGTCTATACGGACGGTGCCATTGCCCCGGCGTCCGTGGAGAACCCGGGGGATGAGATCGCGGCGGAAGCCTTTGACCCGGAGACGGTCCATATCCAGGCAAACCGTTCCGCCCTGATGACGGAAGACGTGATTGACCGGTACCGCAGGGAAGCGGCGAAGATGCGCGCGGGCCGCGCGGCCGCGGCGGAGCGCCTGGATGCGGATGCAGCCTGCGAAGCGGAAACGGTTCCTGCGGATGCGGCCGGCGGGGCGGAAGCGGTTCTTGCGGGTGCGGCCGGCGGGGCGGAAGCGGCTCCTGC
>JAGDAW010000063.1 GCA_017959345.1 Lachnospiraceae bacterium
AGCGTGCCGGGGACCTTATGAACCGGCACAGGAACAATAGAAGGAGAATACGATGCAATTTCTAATTAAAGCGACGGACGGGGAAGGGATGCTGGAGAAACGGATGGAAGTCCGCCCCCGGCATCTGGAAGGCATGGACCGGCTTGGCCGCCGCGTGATCTGCGCGGGCGGGCTGCTCGACGGCGACGGGAAGATGAAGGGATCCGTCCTTGTCCTGGACCTGGATTCCAGGGACGAGCTGGAAGACTATCTCGCGGGTGAGCCGTACGTCATCGAACACGTCTGGGAAAAGATCGAAGTGGAACGGATGAATGTGGTCATCGCGAACAGCAAGGTTTCCTGAACGGACGGTGCCCGGGCGCGTTCCGAAACGGCCGATGTGCGTACCGGCGGGCTGCTACGGCAGCTGCCGCCCCTTTCCACGATGATGTTGGGGTAAAAAGATGATATCCGGAGCGTTTCGCACTGCGTGCGCCCACCCTGATATCATCATATCATTGCATTTATTGATGTGATGTGTTATGATATCCATGTCAGAAAGTGATAAATGGGGAAGCCGGTTGATCCGGCCCGCTCCCCTCCCGGCGGGAAGAAAGGCACGCGGCCCGGCCGGATATGAAGAAGACGCGGGGAAACGGATATGCCCTGTGTCAATGCATCTGTGAAACATTTTTATGGAAAGGAGCTGGTCATATGATTAGAACGAACACGGTTCAGCTGACCGCAATCAACGGCATCGCCTACAGGCAGAAACTGCCCGCCGGCGGTTCCGGAATCGTCATTATGCGGGAAGACAGCGCGCAGCCCGGGATCGCCTCCATCAGCAAGACGTCGGGAGAGGCCATTCCCACTGCGAATACGCCCGCAAAACTGTATCCTGCGGAGGCTTTTCAGGAAGCGATCGCCCTCACCGCGGGCCTCCCCTATAAAAAGCAGGGTATCGTATTCCTGAAAGGCAAGGAAAAGGCCGAAGATCCGGTTCCCGAAGAACAGCCCGAGGATGTGGCTGCCGTTGACAGCGCCGAATACGGGAAGATCGTGGATCAATATACCGATAAAAACGGTAAGCTGTCCTATGCCCTTCTCAACAAGGACCTGATCAAATTCGCGAATTCAAGCAGCAAAGTCCGCAGGATGCTGGACGAAGGCGTGAAGCTGGAAGATATCCGCCTCTACGCGGTCGGTACGAAATTCAGGAACACCGCCGGGAATCCGGGGCTTACGGACGCGCAGGTCCTGAAAATGGCCGAACTGCTGGACGAAGTCAGCCCGAAGGGCGTCTTCAAGGAGTTCAACGACGCGCTGCGGAAAATGAAGGCTGCCAGAAAATAAAAAAACTCCCGCGTCTTCCGGGATGCGGGGATCCATGCGAAAGTCCCGGGAACACATCGTTTCCGGGGCTTTTCCATTGTCAGGGAGTTCCGGGAAAGTGCCCTTCCGGCGAGCAGCCGGACAGATGTATAGCAGGTTGCGGAAGGCGGTTCCCCCCCCGGGCTGACCGGGGACAGATGTGCCGCAGGATGATGAAAACCGTTCCCGGCACCGGACCGGGCGGCAGATCGGAAGCGGAATAGTTGAAAACCGTTCCCCCGGTGAGTGTCCGGGGACAGAGATGAGGTGTGCGATGACATAGTCTGAAAGGCTTATGGAAGAAAAA
>JAGDAW010000064.1 GCA_017959345.1 Lachnospiraceae bacterium
CGTGGTTATTCTGTTCCCACATCCGGCTTCCTTCAGATCCCACCTCGCGATGGACACCCTTGCCTTCGGCTATATCCTTCCCACTACCGGGCGGATTCGGGACTTTCACCCGCTAGAAACGTGCGCCGCCAGGCGCACAACCTGAAAACGGACAGGCGAAGCGGATCCCTTCACCTGTCCGTCTTTTGATCAAACGCATAACCCGGGTTGGAACGGGAGAATGGGCGGCACACGGTGCAGGCTGCCCGGGTCTTCCGGATCCTTCGATACAGCCGGATCCTGAGCAAGGCCGCAAAACAGCTTCCCGACCCGAAAGGCGCTGCGATCACCGCGCCGTTCTTTAAATCCCGGTTTCCTGTGTCCCGGAGAGTTCTTCGATCTTCTTCTGGATCTTCACCCTTCCCGGGTTGTTCCCCTGGTATTTCAGCAGGTATTTCCAGTCCTCCAGACCGAGTTCCGCTTCCGTCTTCTCCATTTCCCTGAAAAACGCCTCGTCCTCATGGGCGTCATCCCAGAAGGTGGAGAAATAAAAATCCAGGGCGACCCGCCGGCGGCAGGGTTCGGACGGCGCATTCTCATAGAATTTCCGCCAGAAAGGGTTCCGTACAAAGAATTCCACCGCGGCATCCACTTTTTTCCAATTCATACAAAGCCTCCTTCCGGACATTTTCCGCCACGTCACTTGTGTTTCCCGGGAACAGTGGATCCCATATCCGCGATGGCTCAGGCATTTCCGAAAGAGCCACGGAATCGTCCGTGATCCCGGATCCCTCAGTCAGAAGCCGGGATGCTTCTGATTCGTTTTCCCCGTCAGACCCGGAGGGGCGCCCCGGTCATGAACCGCCCTGTTCCACAGCGTCCGCGACGCGGTAACACCGGGCGTCTTCGTCCTTTGCCTTCTCAATCTCGAACCGGATCAGCCGGTTCAGGTTTTCATTCCCGAACCGTACGGAGGAATACTGCTCAATCAGTTCCCCATACTGTCCTGCCCGCCGCATCATGTCCGCGCGCATCACCATCAGTTCGTCCCTGTCATCGGGATCGGCACCGATCAGTTCCGCCGCCGGCGGGATGGCGATCTCCCTGCAGGATTTCGCATTGGCTTCATCGCATGTGTCGTCGCAGGACCAGGCCGCGTGCAGGGCCGCGAACATGGCCATGCGCACGTTCCTGCCTTTTGCGGCAATCAGATACTGCCGGTAAAACCGCGCCGCGAGATCGGATGTGAAGCCGAACCCGCCGCAGGTATGGTAGCGCTCCGAAGAGAGCCATTCCCTCGTCACAGCGGCGCGATCGGAGATGCTTTCCGAAACATATCCGCATTCCGGGCATTCCTGGACCCACATCGGCATGGTGCTCCGGCTTAAGGGCGCAGGGCGAAGATCCAGATCCGGGCTGCCAAACGTACTGGTACTTAACATCAGAGGGAATTTCTCCGTGGCCCCGCAGACCGCGCATCTGTACGGGACAAGCATCATTGTCGTCATAATCATTTACCCCCTTACTGCATCGATACTGTCTATCTTTCCCATCCTTCTCTCCCTTTCCACATGATGGATTCGTGTTCCTGATGTCTGCGTGTGACCTAGTGCGGCAGCCGTCCGGACCGGGTGTGATACACGGCTGAACCCGACCCAGTGCCGTATTTATATACCCGGATTACGTATGCATGACGGGGCTTTACGGCTTCTGTTTTCTTCTGCCGCTGCGGAAAGACGCCCGATGTCAGGCTGTGTGCGGTCCGGTGTGTATGGAAAGTATACCTGATCCCGTTTCAGACCGGGTCGTCCGGGAAGCGACATTTATAAAAACGC
>JAGDAW010000065.1 GCA_017959345.1 Lachnospiraceae bacterium
ATTATGTGAAGAACCGGGAGGTCCTGGACGCGATTGCCTGGCATACGACGGGCCATCCCGGGATGGGGCTGCTCGAGAAGATCCTGTTTGTGGCGGATTACATTGAGCCGAACCGGGACCGGCAGCCGGACTTAGTTGAGATCCGCGCGCTGGCGTTCAGGGACCTGGACCGCTGCGTGTGCCGGATCGCGGGGGATACGGTCCGCTATCTGGAGGCGTCGGGCAGGAAAGCGGTGGACCCCATGACCCGGGCCACATACGAGTATTACAGGGACCTTACGGAAGGCGAAGAGAGGAACGGGAAATGAACCAGGCGAAGAAGCTTGTGAAGTGCGCGTATCACGCGATGGAAGAGAAGAAGGGCTGCGACATCACCGTGCTGGACATCTCGAAAGTGTCGGTGATCGCGGATTATTTCATGATCGTAAGCGGGGAAAATGAGCGCCAGGTGCAGGCCCTGTCGGACGCGGTGGATGAGGCGCTGCAGAAGGAAGGGTTCGAACGGCGGTCCATCGAGGGCTATTCCACGAGCAGCTGGATCCTCCTGGATTACAACGACGTCATTATCCACATTTTCAACCGGGCGGACCGCGTCTTTTACGACCTGGAGCGGATCTGGCGGGACGGCGTCCGCGTGAACGCCGAAGACCTGGACCCGGAAGCGTAAGGACCGGCGTTCCGCCGGAAGGCGGTCGGTCCGGGACGCCTCCGCGTCCTTACAATAATTGCACAAAAAAGACCCTGAAAAGGGGAAAGATTGTGCATCCTGCGGATTGATTTTTTTTTGACAATGTTTTATCCTGTTTTACAGAATGAACGTGGAGGATTGGTCCCTTGAAACTCCTTGAAGACAGAATTCGTAAGGACGGCGTCGTCATCGGCACAGACATCCTGAAGGTGGACAGTTTCCTGAACCACCAGATGGATGTCGCTTTGTTTCAGGAGATGGGGAAGGAGTGGAAGCGCCTGTACGAAGGCTGCGGCGTCAACAAGATCCTCACCATCGAAGCTTCCGGCATCGGCATGGCCTGCATCGCCGCGCTGGAATTCGGATGCCCCGTGGTGTTCGCGAAGAAGGGAAAGAGCCGGAACGTCTCGGATGATTTCTACTCGGCGAAAGTGATTTCCTTCACGCACGGCGGGACCAACGACATCCTGGTTTCGAAAGCCTACCTGACCCCGGCGGACCGGGTGCTCATTATCGATGATTTCCTCGCGAGCGGGGAGGCCCTGAACGGGCTGATCTCCATCGTGAACCGGTCAGGCGCCGTGCTCGTCGGCGCGGGGATCGCCATCGAGAAGACCTTCCAGAGCGGCGGGGCGGAGATCCGGTCCCGCGGCATCCGCATCGAGTCGCTGGCGAAGATCCGCACCATGGACGAGCAGGCCGGGATCGAATTCGACGACTGACCGGGACGTTCCCGCGACTGAGCTGCTTAATCCCGCATCCGCGGATTAAGGATATATTTTTTTCAACAAAACGGAGGGAAAACATGAAAAAAGTCATTGCGTTGCTCCTTGCGGTCCTGATGGTCCTGCCTTTCGCAGCCTGCGGCAAGCCGGAGCAGGAAGACAAGGTCAAGGTCGGTTTCATCTACCTGCATGATGAGAACTCCACCTATGACAAGAACTTCATCGACGCCGCGAAGGCGGCCTGCGAGAAGCTCGGTGTGGACTTCATCGAGAAGAAGAACATCCCGGAAGGTAATGAGTGCCTCGAAGCGGCGGAAGACCTGATCGACCACGGCTGCAACATCATCTTCGCGGATTCCTTCGGCCATGAGGATTACCTCATCCAGGCTGCCCAGAAGTACGATAAGGTGCAGTTCCTGCACGCGACCGGTACGAAGGCGCACACCCAGGGCCTTGAGAATTATCACAATGCGTTCGCGTCCATCTACGAAGGCCGCTATCTTGCGGGCGTCGTGGCCGGCATGAAGCTGAACGAGATGATCGAGCAGGGCAAGATCAAGCCCGAAGAAGCCGTCATGGGTTATGTCGGCGCGTTCACCTACGCGGAAGTGATGTCCGGTTATACGAGCTTCTACCTTGGTGCGAAGTCCGTCTGCCCGTCCGTGACCATGAAGGTCCAGTTCACGGGTTCCTGGTATGACCAGACGCTGGAAGCGGAAGCCGCCGAAGCGCTGATCAAGACCTACCACTGCGTGCTGCTTTCCCAGCATGCGGATTCCATGGGCGCCCCCGCGACCTGCGAAGCGAACGGGATCCCGGACGTGTCCTACAACGGCTCCACGCTGGCGCAGTGCCCGAACACCTACCTGATCTCCTCCAGGATCAACTGGGAGCCCTACTTCGAATACGCCATCAAGTGCGTGATCGAGGGCAAGAAGATCGACACCGACTGGACCGGCACCATGGCGACCGAGTCCGTGCTGCTGACCGAGCTGAATACGAAGGCTGCGGCGGCCGGCACGCAGGAGAAGCTGGACCAGGTGAAGGCAGCCCTGGCGGCCGGCACCCTGCATGTGTTTGACACGAACAATTTCACCGTGAACGGCGAGAAGCTGACCTCCTACATGGCGGACGTGAATACGGATCCCAAGTATGAGAAGGACACGGAAGCGATCAAGGACGGTTACTTTGCGGAGTCCCTGTATCGTTCGGCGCCTTATTTCGATGTAGAAATCGATGGTATCGAACTGGTCAACAGGAATTACGGCGACTGATAACTGAGTAAAAAGCAAGGGAGAGGCGGGGTATATTATCCCGCCTTGCTCCTTTCACGGGACCGCGGTTCCGGAAGGGCGCAGGACAGCAGGATTTCATGGAGAACGATTGTATGGAAGAACAACGGATTCCCGCTATCGAGCTTCGGCACATCACGAAGCGCTTCGGAACGAAAGTCGTCGCGAATAAGGACGTGAGCCTCTCCGTGTACTACGGGGAGATCCTTGCGATCCTCGGCGAGAACGGCTCCGGAAAAACCACGCTGATGAACATGATCTCCGGGATCTACTACCCGGATGAGGGTCAAATCCTGATCGGCGGGCAGGAGGTGGTCATCGCCTCCCCGAAAGACGCCTTTCAGTACCGGATCGGCATGATCCACCAGCATTTCAAGCTGGTAGACGTGTTTACGGCCACCGAGAACATTATCCTCGGCCTGAAGGACGAAGGCCGCTATGACCTGAAGAAAGCCCGCGGGGAAGTCCGGAAGATCGCGGACATGTACGGATTTGACATTGATCCGGATAAGAAGATCTATGAAATGTCTGTTTCCGAGAAGCAGACGGTGGAGATCATCAAAGTGCTGTACCGCGGCGCGGACATCCTGATGCTGGACGAGCCGACGGCCGTCCTGACGCCCCAGGAAGCGGAGAAGCTGTTCGCGGTGCTCCGGCGCATGCGGGAGGCCGGGAAAGCGGTCGTCATCGTCACCCATAAGCTGCACGAAGTGCTGGCGATTTCGGATGAGGTGGCGGTCCTCCGGAAGGGGGAATACGTGGGCACCGTGCCCACGGCGGAAGCGACTGAGACGAGCCTGACGGAGATGATGGTCGGGAAGAAGATCAGCCTGAACATCCGGCGCTCGGAGCCGAAGGACCCGGAAGAGCGGCTGATCGTCGCGCACCTGTCCTGCATGAACCGGGAAGGCATGAAAGTCCTGGACGACGTGTCCTTCACCTGCTACAGCGGGGAGATCCTCGGCATCGCGGGCATCGCGGGTTCCGGGCAGCGGGAGCTCCTGGAGACCATCGCGGGCCTGCAGCCCATTTCCTACGGCGGCATCCAGTACATCCGGCCCGGCAGCGGGATCATCGAGAACCTGAGGGATAAGACGCCCCTGGAGATCCGTGAACTCGGCGTCCGGCTGTCCTTCGTCCCGGAAGACCGGCTGGGCATGGGGCTCGTGGGCTCCATGGACATTACGGACAATATGCTTCTGAGAAGCTACCGGCAGGGCCCGAGCATGTTCCTCCGCAAGAAGGAGCCGAAGACCCTGGCGGAGCGGATCGTGGAAGAACTGGAAGTCGTGACGCCCAGCATTTCCACGCCGGTCCGGCGGCTTTCCGGCGGGAACGTCCAGAAGGTGCTGGTCGGGCGTGAGATCGCCGCGTCCCCGACGGTCCTGATGGCGGCATACCCGGTCCGCGGGCTGGACATCAACTCCTCCTACACCATTTACAACCTGCTCAATGAGCAGAAAGAACACGGCGTCGCGGTCATCTTCGTGGGAGAGGACCTGGACGTGCTGATCGAGCTTTGCGACCGGATCCTTGTCATCGGGCAGGGCCACGTCACCGGCATGGTGGACGGCCGCACGGCGAAGAAGGAAGAGATCGGCCTTCTGATGACGAAAGGGAGGGAGCAGAAATGAAAGAACCCCTGTTCCATATAGTCAAACGGGACGCCGTCCCCTGGTGGCAGGCGTGGCTGGTCCGGATCGGCGCGGTCGTCGCGGCCATCCTGGCCTGCGCGCTGGTCACGGTGCTCCTGACGGGCCAGAACCCGGTTGACGTGCTGCTGACCATGGCGGACGGCGCCGCGGGGACGCCCCGGAGGCTGTGGGCGCTCGCCCAGAATACGGCCATCCTGCTGTGTATCGCGCTTGCCGTGACGCCGGCGTTCAAGATGCGCTTCTGGAATACGGGCGCGGAAGGGCAGGTGCTCGCGGGCGCATTGTCCACGGCGGCCTGCATGATTTTCCTGACCCGCTTCTTTACGGTCGAGAACGCGGACGGCACCGTCTCAGCCGCCGGAAATGTATGGCTGCTCTATGTGATCATGATCGCGGCCGCCATCCTTTCGGGCGCCCTGTGGGGCGTCATCCCCGCCTTCTTCAAGGCAAAGTGGAATACGAACGAAACCCTGTTCACCCTGATGATGAACTACGTCATCATCCAGATCATCAACTATTTCGCGTACCAGTGGTCGGTGCCGAAGGGCTCCGGCGCGATCGGGATCATCAACCTGGATTCCAAGATCGGGTGGTTCGCGGAACTGTTCGGGCAGACCTACCTGATCAACATCCTGATCGTCGTGGGCCTCACCGTCGCCCTTGCGGTCTATCTCCGGTTCAGCAAACACGGGTATGAGATCGCGGTCGTGGGCGAATCCGAGAACACCGCCAGGTACATCGGCATCAACGTGAAGAAAGTCATCATCCGCACCATGATCCTTTCCGGCGCCATCTGCGGCATCGCGGGGCTCCTGCTCGTGGCGGGCACGGACCACACGGTTTCCAGGGAGACGGCGGGCGGACGCGGCTTCACGGCCATCATGGTCTCCTGGATGGCGAAATTCGACCCGCTGGTCATGGTCCTGACGTCATTCCTGATCGTGTTCCTGCAGAAGGGCGCGGGCGAGATTTCGACACAGCTCGGCCTGAACAAGTCGTTCTCGGACATCCTGACCGGCATCATCATCCTGTTCATCATCGGCTGTGAATTCTTCATCAATTACAGGATCCTGTTCAACTTCGGAAAGAAAACGTCGGGGAAGGAGGTAAAGACCTTATGAGCGTCATCATCCAGCGCGCCATCGTCATGGGCATCCCGCTCCTTTACGGGGCAACCGGGGAAACGCTGACGGAGAAGTCCGGCCACCTGAACCTGGGTATTCCGGGCATCATGTATGTGGGCGCCATCTGCGGCGTCATCGGGTCGTTCTTCTATGAGGCGGCGGCCGGGGCAGAGCACTTTATCCCCGCGCTGGCCATCCTGATCCCGCTGCTCTGTTCCCTCGCGGGTTCGCTCGTGATGGGGCTGATCTACAGCTTCCTGACCGTTACGCTGCGGGCGAACCAGAACGTGACCGGCCTTGCGCTTACGACCTTCGGCACCGGCATCGGGAATTTCTTCGGCGGCTCCCTGATCAAGCTGTCCGGCTCGGACGTCCCGTCCATCACGCTGACGAAGACCAGCCTTGTTTTCCGGACCACGCTGCCATTC
>JAGDAW010000066.1 GCA_017959345.1 Lachnospiraceae bacterium
CGTTCTCGCGGATCATCGAACACAATTGGTTCTAATTCGGGCTGTACGACGCCGGGAACCCGCTTCCGAAGACCGTCATTTCGAAAGAGTATTCTTCGGAGTGGAAGCCCGGGGACGAACCGTATTACCCGGTCAACGACGAGAAGAATTCCGCGCTGTACCGGGAATACCGGCGCCTGACGGAAGATTTCCCGGACGTGGTGTTCGGCGGAAGGCTCGGGGAGTACAAATACTACGACATGGACGCCGTGATCGCGTCCGCCCTGGAGAAGGCGGCGGAACTGCTTTCGTAAACGAAGGAACGGCAGGACAGGAGGAGAGATATGGCATCCGGTATAGACGGGAAACTCATCATCTGCATCGGCAGGGAGAGCGGTTCCGGCGGACGGAAGATCGGCATGATGCTCGCGGAGAAACTCGGCGTGAACTGTTACGCCAGGGAACTCATTTCGGTGGCCGCGGAGAACAGCGGCCTCTGCGACGAGATCATCGCCTCGCATGACGAACGGCCCAGGCGGTCGTTCCTGTACTCGCTGGTCATGGATTCCTATTCGGTGGGCTACCACGCCCAGATGGTGGATATGCCCATGGACCAGAAGGTATTCCTGGCGCAGTATGAAGCGATTAAGAAGCTCGCGTCCGAGTCCGGATGCGTGTTTGTGGGCCGCTGCGCGGATTACGTCCTCCAGGACGACCCGGACATGGTCTCCGTCTTCATCACGGCCTCGGAAGAGGACAAGATCCAGACGGTGATGGAGACCCACAGCCTGGACCGGGCGAAGGCGAAGGATTACATCCAGAAGACGGACCGCAGGAGAAGCAGCTATTATAATTCCTACAGCGACAGGCGCTGGGGACTCGCGTCTTCCTACGACCTCTGCCTGAACCGGAGCGCGCTCGGGTTCGAAGGGACGGCGGAAGCCATCCTGGCGTTCGCGCGCCTGAAGAAACGCGGCATCCGGGAACCGGAGAAGCTGACGCCGGAAGATACGGACGAGTGACCGGAGGCCCGCACCGCCGCGGACGGAACCGCGGCGCGGTGATGTATCGCGGCCTGCGGACGGACGCGGAAAGCGGGGGACGGGAAGGACGGCCTTACGCCTCTTCGTAAGCCACCTGTTTCGCGTCCAGGAACTGCATCACCGCCCGTGCCCAGTATTTTTCCAGGGATTTGTCGGCGGAGAAACCGCCGTAGGAGACGCCGGAAGTGAGCGTAACCGCCTGCTCCCGGTACTGGATCGTAAGGGAGAGCGACGTGACGGGACAGCCCGTGAAGCCGGAGCGGCGGACCATGCTTTCGGTGGATGCGGGGTCCGTCAGGAGCACGACCCGGAAACGGACCGGCGGCCGGCTGCCGCGGAGGAGTTCCCGCGCGAGCGGACGGACTTCCCCCCAGGTCACGAAGGGGACCTTCATGGCTTCCTCCTGTTCGCTTTCCGGATAGAAAGCCCGGTTCTTCGCGCCGCTGATCTCGGTATGGTACGCCGTGCCGAACGACGCGTCGTGCAGCAGGAAACGGTCAAATGCGTCCTGCGTAAAGAGCAGGGCGGTGAATTTCTTCAAGTCTTTTACGGTAAATGCCTGCATGGGCGGATCCCTTTCCGGTGCCCGTCCTGATGGCGGGCAGCGTCCATCATACCACACGGGGATGCGGGACGCAATACGGAAAACCCGCGGCCCGGCGATTCCCGGCAGCCCGCGGTACAGACGTTTTTTAAAAAACATTTTTATGAGGTGTCCATTTATGGAAAAGATCAAAGTACTGTTCGCCGCATCGGAATGCGTGCCGTTCATCAAGACCGGCGGCCTCGCGGACGTGGCGGGATCCCTTCCGAAGTATTTTAATTCGGAGAAGTACGATGTACGCGTCATGATGCCGAAATATACCTGCATCCGGAACGAGTACCGGGAGAAGATGGAGTACGTCACCCATTTCTATACGGATTTCTGTTCGAGGAACCAGTATGTGGGCATCTTCAGGCTGGATCTTGACGGGGTCCGGTTTTATTTCCTGGATTCCGAGTTCTACTTCAGCGGTTCCTGGCCGTACGGGTCCCCCTGCGACGACATTGAAAAATTCGCGTTCTTCAGCCGCATGGTGCTGTCGGCGCTGCCGCTGATCGACTGGAAGCCGGACATCCTGCACTGCCACGACTGGCAGACGGGGCTTGTGCCCGTATACCTGAACGACTCGTTCCAGGGGAACCGGTTCTTCCACTACATGAAGACCGTCATCACCATCCACAACCTGAAGTTCCAGGGCGTCTGGGACATCCCTACGGTCATGGAGAAGACGGGCCTTTCGCCGTATTATTTCACGCCGGATAAGCTGGAAGCCTACAACGCGGGCAATATGCTGAAGGGCGGCCTGGTTTACGCGGACCGCATCACCACGGTTTCGGACACCTACGCGAAAGAGATCCAGACCCCGTTCTACGGGGAAGGGCTGGACGGCCTGATGCGTGCCCGGGCGGATAAGCTCGTGGGCATCGTGAACGGCATCGACACCACCTTCTACAACCCTGGGAACGATAAGGACATCGCGGCCCCCTACGGCATCGGGGACGCGCTGGAGAAGAAGAAACAGAACAAGCTCGCGCTCCAGAAGGAACTCGGCCTGAAGCAGGACCCGGACGCGTTCGTGCTCGGCGTCGTCTCCCGTCTGACGGACCAGAAGGGGTTCGACCTTGTGGACTGCGTGATGAACCAGATCTGCAGCCTGCCGAATATCCAGTTCGTCATCCTGGGCACCGGGGAGAAGCGGTACGAGAACATGTTCCGCTATTACGCGTCGCTGTATCCGGACCGCGTGAGCGCCCAGATCTATTATTCCGAGGCAATGTCCCACCGGATCTACGCGTCGACGGACGCGTTCCTGATGCCGTCGCTGTTCGAGCCCTGCGGCCTGTCGCAGCTGATGGCGCTCCGCTACGGCTCGCTCCCGATCGTGCGTGAGACGGGCGGCCTGAAAGACACCGTGGAGCCGTACAATGAATTCACCAAGGAAGGCACGGGCTTCAGTTTCGCGAACTATAACGCGCATGAGATGCTCGCGATCATCACGTACGCGAAGCACATTTACGAAGAGAACCGGAAAGACTGGGACGACATGGTGATCCGCGCCATGAAGCAGGACTTCTCCTGGGAAGCCTCCGCAAGGAAATACGAAGCGCTGTACGATGAGCTGATGGAAGAGAAGCTGATCGAGCAGACGCCCGCGGACATCTGAGATGAAAGGCCGGATATTCGCGATCGTGCTGGCGGTCCTGATCCTGGGCGTGTTCGCGTTCATGATCGTCCGGATCAGCATGGGGGACCTGAACGGGTTCCTGATCGGCGGCGGGGTGCTGGTCCTCTTCCTGGTGGTGGGTTACGTGCTGAAGAAGTACGTACGGAAGCCCGGGGACGGGGAACAGGAGACATCGGAGAAACAATCCTGAGGGCGGAGAACCCCCAGGCCATCGGGGAACGGCCGTCTGCCCGCAAAGGGCAGGCGGCGTCTTGCAGGAAGCGCACCGGCCGCCCTGCAGGGAAGGTTCCCGCAGCCTTCGCGCTAGAGGAAGAGAAAGGGGGGCGTATGTTCCGGATCGGCTGTCATCTGTCCATGTCGAAGGGGTACCTCGCCATGGGGAAGGAAGCGCTGTCGCTCGGCGCGAATACGTTCCAGTATTTTTCACGGAACCCCAGGGGGAGCGGGGTGAAGCCTTTCGATACCGCGGACGCGGACGCGTTCATCGCGTTTGCCGCGGAACACGATATTCGGAAGGTCCTGACCCACGCGCCCTATATCCTGAACCCGTGCGCGGCGACGGAAGAACTCCGGAAGGCCTCCCTGGAGATCATGACGGAAGACGTCCGGCGGCTGGAGTATTTCCCGGAAGCCATGTACAATTTCC